>JABJBS010000312.1 GCA_018668695.1 Deltaproteobacteria bacterium | reverse complement strand
GCCGCGGAGCTGATGGCACCGACTGCGCAGACCCTAAAGCAACTTACTTCGCCGACGCACTGATTGGAGCCGCAGAGGGTTGTAAGATGCCACACTATTTCACACGAAGAATGCTCAGCAGCCTGCAGTCTCTTTATGAGACGCGAGAGAAAAAAGAGCTGGCCGTTTGCGAGTCAGCCGGGAAATCTGAAGCACCTCATCTTGCAATGTTTTTTGGGGAGCACCACGACCAATGCTCTCTTACTGAAAGCGGCTGTGACGAGGGTATGCACTGCGCATATTTTACTGGCGGTAATCGATGCCTCGAATCACCTCAGGAAGAAGACCTAGATAAGGTTACTCAAGTAGGACAGGCTTGTACCACCTCTCGAGTATGCGTACCGGGTACTGCATGCTTTTCTCAACTTGGTAATCCTCCCGTTTGTACGCGGATCTGCACCGACGACAACAGCTGTGATACCGGCGAAATTTGCTACAAGCAAAGTGAGGGCCCAAGCTTCTGCCAACTCTCGTGTGCACCTGATGCTCCTGGAGACGGCAGCTGCGTCGTTGATGGGAAATCCTTTCTCAAGGTTCATACTTCTCCAGAGACCCTTGAAAAAATTGCTCCGAAAAAGGCGGGAGCCAGTTCAGTTACGACGACTGATTTGAAGGCCGCGCTGGCCAAACTAAAATCTCCGACCTGCGGTAATGGAACCATTGAATACCCTGAGTCGTGTGATTCGGGCGCCAACAACGGAACCAAAGTTTATGGCGGATGGTGTACTAAAGAATGCAAAATTCAGGAATGCGGAGACAGTGTGCTTGATGCTGGGGAGCAGTGCGAATGCGATGTTTCTTGGCATGCTCGATTTCTCATGAATGAGAGATTACAGATGGCCTATCGAAGCCCCATGAATTGTCCAGCAAGATTTTCGATGACAGATGGAACGGAAACAGCGATGGCATTTGGTTGTCACCAATGCAGACTGATCCATCAGAAGAACGGACGAGACGACCGCACAAACAAACACTTCCTGCCAGAAAAAGACTTTGGTGCTGAAATGGCCAAGCCTGGTGGCGGCGTCACACAAGCACCTCCTCCAGAGGAAGTACCTCCACCGCCTGCCGACGGTGTGCCTGCAGGACTAGCTGAGCCAGCGCCGGAATCTGAAAAGAAATAGGCGAGCTGGGTCGCCGTTAGAATGAACTATTTCTGAAGCATCTTAGCGCGGCATTTATCAACATCTTGTAGCGTTTTAGCTTTCAAGACACAGTCTACCCCGCCTGCTGGGCGAAAACTCTGCTCACACTGGTCAATCATCTCTTTACGGTTAGACATGTTGCTCATCGCATTGCGGTCAGCTCTTGGGATTGAAGTATCTTCACTGGCAACCTTGATAATGTGCTCAACAGCTTTTTCGCATTCTGTTCTAGAATCACACCCCGAAAAAACAAACGCCGCCACACCCACTAAAATCACTGCACAGTATTTCATTCATCGACTCCTCTGTTGAAACTCGCAACCCGTCACGGTTCATAAGTTTGATTCGGATTTAGAGATGAGTCAAATGACCGCCGAGACCCTGGGGTAAGAAGTTACCAACTCGTTACGACATTGAAGCCCTCAACAGCTCAATATCCACTTGGAGTATAAAGATCATAAATAAATCCGCTCAAAGGTGTGATCTGAACATCAGTCCCGTCATTGGAGACATAGATATCTGCCACTTCCCAAAACTGCGGACCTGACATTGCCTGAACAGCTTCAAGTTCAAGCTCACCGTCCACGTAGATTCTTACCCGTGCGTTCGTGATTCCGCCGCCGCTATCGAGCCAATAGTGCACACCTACTGTCTGCATCAGCGCAGAGTTCAGCAGCATGTCTTGGTTGATATTCTCAGGGCCGTAGCCAATTACATTATCTACATCCAAGACAGGGTCGTTTGCTGAGATTCCGTCGGGGACGCCCAAGCCGCCGCTTCCCCAATCGGGGTTTGAGCTGCACCAATAAACGTCCGAACTGGTACTGCCACATGAGGGATAAGAGTCATAGAAGGTTCCGCCCGGTGCGCGGTAATGTAAATCTAAATCACTGCTCGTTGTATCCCAGGTAAGCTCCAAGTGAAGAGAAACCTGTGGCTTCACCGTAAGTGTAAGACAATCTGGCTCAGACGGGCAGCTCTCGGAATCTGTAACGGTTAAGCAAATTAGGTAATCACCCGCTACATCTGCAAGCATCGACGGTGAAGAGGTCGTTGCCCCGATCAAAGCCGTACTGCTGCCGTCTGGCTTTTCATCAATGCTCCAACTGTAAGTTAAACTCTGACCGTCTGGATCTGAGGAATCGGTTCCTAAAAGGTAAACCCAGGTGTTGGGGATTACTTCGCTGTTGGCACCTGCAACTGCTGTGGGACTTCCAGTTAAGCATGCATCGCATGTGTTGTTATCAACCGCGATACACGACGCCATCGATTCATCACAAAGCCCATCGTAGCACGTGTCACCGCCGGTGACTGCAGAACAATCAAGTGGTCCTCCTGCCGCGCAGCTACCCGCTACACATTGATCTCCTGAGGTACAGAATACCCCATCATCACAAGCGGTACCGTCTGCAACAGGGTCTCCGATACAAGCCCCCGCTTGCTCATTGCACACCCCCGTTACGCAGCTGCCACCCGAAGCGGAGCAGTCTCGGTTTGAGCCGCCACAAAACCCGGCGGTGCAACTGTCACCTACCGTACAAAAACGTCCATCGTCGCAAACTGTGTTATCAGCAAGCGCCCGAGACTCGCAGCTCTGAGTAGACTCTAAACAAACGCCTTCGTTACAGCTGTCATTTAAAGCGCTGCAATCTCTGTCTTCCCCAGCCGTGCAAACTCCCGCCACGCAAGCATCCGCGACGCTGCAAAAACTTCCGTCGTCACAAACCGTACCGTCTGATGCAGGTTGAGGTTCGCAGAGACCACTTAAGGCATTGCACATTCCGGTGTTGCAAGAGTCGGTGAGCCCGGAACAATCGACTGGGCTGCCCATCCCGCACTCGCCGTGCACGCACATACTTCCAATGCTGCATAAATCGCCATCGTCGCAGCTTCCCCCGTCGGGTAGAGGCTGCGCCACACAGACATCAGCTTCTTCATCGCATGTACCAACCAGGCACTGGTCATTTAAGCCCGAACAATCAGGCGCAAGCGCGGGTGCACAAGCACCTTCCACGCAGCTTTCGCTGCCATTGCAGTAAAGCCCATCGTCGCAATATGAATCACCGGCTTCATCCACGACCTCATCGCAGTCGTTGTCTTTGCCATCACATCCTTCGGGAGCATCGGGATAGATCTCGTCGTCATCGTCTCGGCAATCTCCCTCACACGTTCGAAAGCCATCTCCATCAAGATCAAGCTCCGTGGTTTCGACCACTCCGTCGCAATTATCATCGAGTCCATTACAAAGTTCATCGATCGGTCCAATAGCGCCAACGCACTCACTCCAGACTCCATCCGAACACGTTTCAACGCCGTAATCACACTCACCTATTTTAATGCCACAGGGTCTTGTTTGGCCGTCCACACAATCACTCACCTCTTCGGTGGTCACTTCGGGTGACGTTGAGGGGTCGATACATGCACCTGTTTCTTCAGAACAAATCATGCCATCGGGACAGTCTGTGTCTTCACTGCATCCTGATAAATCATCTGCTCCCGGATCTTCTAAGCACATCCCTTCAATACAGCGCTCACCGAACGGGCAGTCTGAATCTTCAATGCACGGTCCATCATTCTCAATGGGGATAGATCCGTCGGGCTCCGTTGTAATCGGTGTGGATGTACCTTGCGGCGCGCCGGGGCTGCTGCAACTTACGCTCAGTAGACTCATGACCAAAAGAGGGAAAAAAGCTCTGCGGTAAATCATAGTTCACCTCCACTTAAACAATGTGCGAAAGAGGCCGGGTCGCCTGCTTCAAAATATCCTGATGGCCACGATATCGTTCCAACCAAAACCGTGTCGCAGGGCTGGGCCAAAGCAGCATTGTTTTGTCCAAGAAGAGTTTCACCGTCCTCGCCCCAAACGGAGACGGTTACCGGAACTGCGCTCGCGTTGTAAGCCTCGAAATAATGCACATAGATGGCATAGATACCTTGAGGCGGTTCTTCTAAAACGACCGACTCGTCTCCGTAATCAAGGCCCTGCGTATCGTACATCAAGAAAGGATTATCCACCGTACTCGAGGCATCGCCCCATTCGGCTGTACCATTTTGAAAATGACAATCCGTTGGACCAAAGAGTGCGTCCCCGAGAGGAACCATATGAAGATCGATATCCCCCATTCCCAGTGGCCAAGTAGCCTGGATCTCGAGAGCAAACTCTGAGCGAGCATCTAAAACCAGCGTGGCGGTACTGTGTTGACCCAACGAGTCTTCAACCCGAAGTTCAACCTCGTAAGAGCCGCGTTCATCAAGGGTTATGCTACTCAGTGCTGCGCCAGGATGGCTTAATGAAGCAATGGAACCAGTTGGTGAACTCGTCAAAGTCCATTGATAGCTCAGAGCGTCTCCCTCGGGGTCAAAGGAAGCCAGGCCGTCGAGCCAGATTTCGGTACCCATTAAAAATGTGTGGGACTCCTGTTCAACATCGTGAAGGGTCGCTAAAGCCACAGGAGGCTCATTGACCCGCGAGGCTGCTTCAAGATGAACAACAACTTTTGGCTCAGGGAGGTCTTCTTCGTAAAGCCTTAACGTTAGCGTATCGGCGACCTCATCGGCTGGTTGATAGCGAAACGTTAACAGGTAGACACGCTCCGCTGGCATCTCCCCAGAAGATGTGGAGGTCAGGCTGGTCCATTCACCGGCAACGCTCTCGTTAAAATCTAGCTCCACGTGATCCAAATGGAAAGAAGCGGTGCCTTGATTAGCGATGGCGATACTTACATCTCGGCCTTCAGCCCGCCGCACTTCACCAAGAAGCACAGAGAGCTCCGGCTGGCAGAGGTCGTCTTGAATCACCCCATTCTCAACTGGGCAGGCGACAAGCTCCGACTGAACCCCATCGTAGGTAAACTCAATACGTAATTCTGGAGTGAGAGGATCGTTGGACTCGATGAGCATAGAGAAGCTCTGCATGCCTGCAGCGACTTCCAGCTCAAATACCATGGCTCCTGATTCACCGTTCACAAGACTTTGGGGGGATTCCAAAACCTCACCGCTTGTATCCACAAGCGCCACATTTTTCACGTCGAGGTAACCTGCCCCGAGATTGCGTATATAGAGTGTTTGTTCGTGATTTCGCCCAACCGCTAATGCCCCGAGCTCAAAAGAGTCCCCGCATGCAGCACCATCGGCCCCGCGGCAGACCGCAATAGATGGGTTGAGTCTAGTAAGATCTTCAGATGCACAACCGGCAGCAATCACCAGTACAAGCATCCAAGCCATTGAATAAGAAATAGGATGGGCTCCCATTTCACCTCCAGCAGTTTGCAGACATTCCTCCCCCAAGGTTTGACCTCAACGCCGCTGTTTATGTTTGTGGCTCTGAGTCTCGCACCGGCCTCATTGGTTATCAACACCCATAAGTATGCTGATGTATGTTTAATGCACATAAACGAACGTTTTGGGATCTATGGGCAGCAGCCACTACGAATCACCGTTTTTATTGACGATTCCCAAAAATTTTCGGGTTTCTAGGTCTTTTCCATCGCATAAATTCAAGGTAAACAACGCTTATCATGAAGAAATGAGCTCTGTTGTCCAACCAGAGGCTCAACTATTAAGGAGTTTTTAGAATGCTTAAAGCAACAACAATTGCCCTCGCTCTTGGAGCCAGCCTAGCCTTATTTGCATGTGGTGACGACCAAGAAGGATGTACACCAGTATGTGCTGGCGAGCAGATTCAAGTATGCAATGACGATGGTACGCTGGCAGATGCAGCAGACTGCCCAGAAGGCCAAATGTGCAGCGAAGGCCATGACGGCATGGAGTACGTCCACTGCATGGCCGGCGACGACAGCGGTATGGATATGGGTGACGGTTCCATGGACAACATGGACAGTGACGGGGAATAGAAAAGCACTGAAGAGTAGAATCAAGTGAGCAGCAAAATCGGTATCCCTTGATTCTCTTCTACTCTCAGGTTCGAATAGAGTCATGTTAGATGTCTCACTCGATAAGCTCTTCCGCCTACTCACCGCAGGCATTTTTTTTGCGTCGTGCCATCTTAGTGGGTGCAGCGATGACGCAGCCTCGGATACGGATCCAGAACTTAGCCTCGAAGAAAAAATCACCGCCATTGGAAACGCAGGCACCGATAAACTTCGCTATGAAGGCTTGGTAGAACTTGAGCCAGATGTGGAGCAGGACTCTCTTCTATTTGCAGAATGGGAAGAGCTCACTTTATTCATCGACAAATGGACAAATGGTCGCGACAAATATTGGCAGCCTGGCGACCAAGAAATGGCCGCTGAAGGCGGTTATCTGGCAGACTTCTTTGTAGAGAATGCCTGGCCTGGCGACAATGAGTTCCCCGCAGATGTTCGCAAAGCCTCTCCGCTCTATCCTCTCTGGTGTTTTTACCGAGGCCGCATGTTGATTTGGTACGCGGTTGAAATGGGGTTTCTAACGGAGGTCTACTTTGAGGAAGGCGTTGAACTCCTCGAGAAGGCGCGTGTTGCATTTCCGGACAACCCCGTTCTGCCCATGTACCTGGGAGAGCTCGTCGACTGGGCGCTTCCCCTAGACACTCCAAACAACGCCCCTGCGTGGGCGCAGCATCAGCGAGAGCTCTTGGCCAAGCTGGTGAGTATCATTGATTATTGGGTGACCGAACGCCAAGCAGTAGACGGCCAATTTGGCGGCGGCTGGGGAGACGATGTGGAGGTCTGGCGGCGCTGGACACCGGTACTCCTAGCCTTTCAAAATGAAGCCGCCTTTAAGGAAGAGGTGCGCTTTACAGACCGTGTCTACAAGTTTCATGCGGCCTTTGCGAACGCATATCTTGAAGAGCCGGTCCCCAACCTAAACGCTGACCTACTTTACAGCATGCTGACCGGTGATTTTGGTGATGCATCTTATCTCCCGCTCAACGCACTTCGCTGGCAAACAGAACCCACCGATTTCGCAGCTCTCGTAGAATCCCATTCGCCCAGCCACCTCAATGCCCAAGTTTATCATTTTGGGACAAGTGCTCGCGAAATGGGAGTTGAGATGTTTATCTTAGATCCCGCGCAATACGTTTGGCGTTTGGAGTGCGACAATCAAACTCAAATGTCTGGGGCTTTCGATTCCACAGAAACATCCACATTCAGCTTCAGCTTGCCTTCGAAAAAGGTTTGTTACCTTGGTGTTGAACAAGCCCCCTGAGGCCGCCAATCGCCGCGCTCTTTTCTAGTACCCAAAAACTCTTGGCTTAGTGCGTTCTACCGAATCAAAGCAGAAGAGGACATAAAGCTCTCCCCCACCTTGAGGATCTGCGGAGGAGGTTTTGACCCGCTCTCGGGACACCTCTGAAATCAAAGGTCGCTGACCAAAACTGCTCCATCCGCAAAATGAACGACTTCCATGTTGCGAAGGACATCACGTCCCTCGTTTCCATCCACAACAACTTCATCACCGGTTTTTGTAATCGTGTACGTGCTTCTATTCTCACAATAAACAGCCGTATCAGTGCCATCCATCCCGTCGAGAGTATTACTCGCGGTGTTGCCCCGCAGAGTATTGTCTTGGGCATTGGCAAAAATATTACTCGGATTATCGCCAGTTAAGGTCACATGCACGAGGTACTGAGACTTGTGCGTATACGGCGTGGATGCATCGAAAGTCATAGAAAAATCACCGCTGAGTTCTGCGGCTAAATGCACTTCATAGTCGAGCCATTCAGATAAGAAGCTTTCTAACAACGATCCACCTTGTGGGTCACTTTGAACGATCTCATCCCGCGTCTTTGCAATGTAAACTCCCCACATCCCACCATCGGCTTCATCCCATGGGCCCCACAAGCCGTAGTAACTGTCGATGACTGATGCGATGTATTCCTGCGCCAGAGAACCTTCCTCACGAAGTTCAGCTATCCAACCGTTTACCTCAGGATCGGTAGGGATGCCCCAACGGCCATCGCTCAGTGCAGCCTCAGCCTCGGCTAATAAAAGCGATTGATACTCGGGCAAAGCGCCCGGCAGATAGGTTCCAATCCCGGTGTCATGAAGAAGGTGAAAAATTTCTTCGAAAGCGGCGTCACGGTGCTCCCAGTTGTTTTGCATATACCAAGCTGAGCCTTCCACCGGCGTTTCATCTTCATAAAGAGGCTGGGCATCCAGCTCCACATCTGGGCCCTCACCATGCGCGCCCGATGGCATCACGAGGATGGCATTATTTTGGGCCATCCTGTTGGCGACTTCTCTCTTGTCGGCGCCATAAGCCGAGTTCGGCACAGCTTTTAGGTAAAAGCTCAGAAGGCTGTGGGCACGCCGAATACGTTCATCACCGGTTTGCGGCGAACCAAATATTTTTATCAAACCGCCGTTTGGAGCAGCGATTTGTGCATACCGCGTGAACCCGGCTTGAATGTATTGCGTCTCATGGGACGGTGCCTCACCGACCACATTGGCTGAATCACAACTGGGGTGGCGATCACCTTCTGAGGTCCCAGGGTCATTCGTGTCATCGCTTCCTGGGGCAGTGGATGGGCTCTCAGAACTTGAGTTTTCTTGAGCTGGGTCATGCCCGGCCTCCTCCAATGGATCCGTTTCACCACTGCAACCCACTGTAAACATGAGGGTTATTAAAAAGGCATAGGCCAGTGGCACTGCTGCGCCTTGTCGTATGTAGGACGTTCGACTCATCAACTTCTCCAGGCTCTCCCTCTCGGGGTTTACCTTCTAAGACCCGCCGGATACCGATTTGGGAAAAGGAATTCGAGCCAATCCCGACCTCGCCGATTGACAGATCCCCATGGCGGCAGATAGTGACTCACTAAAGAGTTACTAACAAGGCGCAGCAAGATGTCGATTCTCACAAATGAAGATTTATATTACTGGAAAAATGGCCAACATGACCGTCTCTATGAACTATTAGGAGCGCACCCCTGCAGCTCTCAAAGTCCCAAAAGTATGTGCCGAACCTGGGCACCTCACGCCCAAACAGTCAGTGTCGTTGGCGACTTTAACAATTGGGAATCAGGTGCTGACCCTCTTGAGCTTGGCGACGGCGGGCTCTGGGCAGGCTGGGTAGATGGTCTCGCCGATGGAGGCCTTTACAAATTTGCCATCCAAAGCCCAACCGGTGAGATAAACTTCAAGGCAGATCCTTATGCGCGCATGCATGAATCGGCTCCAAACACCGCATCCATTGTACAATCCGACGCTTATGCCTGGGGCGATGATGCTTGGCTTCAAAAGCGAGTAGAACGCGACCATCAAAAAAGCCCAATTAGTATTTACGAAGTCCATCTCGAAAGCTGGATGCGTTGCGGTCCAGGAGGTGAGTCCTACAAGAGCTACAGGGAAGTCGCGCTGCCACTGGCCCTATATGTAAAGGAGCTTGGGTTTACCCACGTTGAATTCTTGCCTCTTTTGGAGCATCCCTTTGGAGGCTCGTGGGGCTACCAAGTGACCGGCTACTTTTCACCCACGTCTCGTTTTGGAACGCCTCAAGAGCTTAAGGCGCTCGTGGATACTCTTCATCAGCATAATATCGGAGTTATTCTCGATTGGGTTCCCGCGCATTTTCCTTTTGACGCTCACGGCCTCGCTCAATTCGATGGTGAAGCTCTTTACGAATACTCTGACCCAAAGCGGGGCTACCATCCAGACTGGAACACTGCCATCTTCGATTACGGCCGACCCGAGGTCCGCTCGTTTTTGATAAGCAGTGCTCATATGTGGATTGACCAATTTCATTTCGACGGCATTCGTGTGGATGCAGTCGCCTCTATGCTTTACCTCGATTACTCCCGAGAAGAGGGTCAGTGGATCCCCAACCAGTTCGGGGGCAACCACAACCTCGAGGCGATCGAGCTCTTAAAAACTTTAAATCAAACCCTTCACAGCCGATTTCCAGGCGTACTCACCATCGCAGAGGAATCTACTGCCTTTGACGGAGTGTCTAGGCCCGTAGAGCAAGGCGGACTTGGCTTCGACTTCAAGTGGGATATGGGATGGATGCACGACACCCTCGCCTATTTCGAAAAAGAACCCATCCACCGCAAACACCATCAGCATAATCTCACCTTCCGTATGGTCTATGCGTATTCTGAATCCTTCATGCTGCCTCTCTCCCATGATGAAGTGGTCCACGGCAAAAAATCGCTGCTTAACAAAATGCAGGGTGACCTCTGGCAGCAATTTGCCAACCTGCGACTTCTCCTCGCCAATATGTTCGCTCAGCCAGGTAAAAAACTCCTATTCATGGGAACTGAGCTGGGAATGCGGCAAGAATGGCAGCACGAGCAACCCCTTCCCTGGCCGTCATCAGACGAGCCGCTCTGCATGGGACTTCGCCGCCTGATCCAGGATCTCAATAAGCTCTATCAGTCCCATCCAGCCCTTTATCAGTGTGACGCTGAGCCCGGTGGGTTCCAGTGGCTTGATTTCAAAGACTGCGAACAAAGTGTCACAAGCTTTATTCGCCTGGCTGATAACGGCTCGAACCCACTCGTTGTTATTTTCAATCACACGCCAGAAGTAAGGCACGACTACCGAATCGGCATACCAGAAGGGGGCAACTGGCAAGAGGCACTGAATACAGATGCCGCTCACTTCGGAGGCAGTGCCCTTACAAACCCGGGCTATCTTGTCCCCGAACCCATCCATTCCCATGGCCACTCTCAGAGCCTCAGCCTGACGCTGCCGCCGCTTGGGGCAATCTTTATGACCTTGAACGATGGAGTCCTCTCATGAAATACGTTTGCATCCACGGACACTTTTACCAGCCAGATAGAACCAACCCCATTACCGGACAAATTGAACCGGAATCATCGGCAGCACCTTATCAGAATTGGAACGACCGCATTTTCTCAGAATGCTACGGGGTGAATGCCTCAACCCCCATCGTTACCGGAACTCAAAATAACTACCGCCACTTGAGCGCAGACTTTGGTCCAACCTTATTGCGATGGATGGAGAAAAGTCGGCCTCGAACCTACGCTGCGATCATCGACAGCCAGCATCCCCAAGGTGCACAAGAACGTGACAACGGTAATATGATGGCTCAAGGCTATCACCATGCAATTCTTCCTTTAGCCAACGCCAACGATATTGAAACCGAAATAACATGGGGTATCCGTGACTTCGAACACCGATTTGGCACCATCCCACACGGGTTCTGGTTACCAGAAACTGCAGCCAACACCGAGGTTCTAGCAGCATTGTTAAGACTGGGTGTTGAGTATGTCGTTCTATCGCCAAATCAGGCAGAGAGTATTCGTACGCCCCAGGGGCAGGAATATTTTGCGTCAGAGCTCTCGCCAACCGAACTCAGCCAGCGCCCCTACCTTGTGGATACGCTTGAAGGGCAGATGACCGTATTCTTCTACCATGGTGGACTCGCTCAGGCTGTGGCCTTCGACGGAGCCTTAGCCAACGGCGAATCTTTCGCCCAAACAATTATCGCTGAGACCCAAACCTGCGAGAACGATAGCCTCCTCCATTTCGCTACCGATGGTGAAAGTTACGGACATCATCATGCTTTTGGCCACCTCGCTTTAGGTCATTTGATTCACTCGCTTGAACAAAGCGATGATGTGGAACTCACCTCGTACACAACCTACCTAAAACAACACCCACCCGAATGGACCGCATCGATTAAAGAAAACTCTTCATGGAGTTGCGCGCACGGCTTGGGCCGGTGGGAAAAATTCTGTGGCTGCCACACAGGTGCAAACGAACATTGGCAACAAGATTGGCGAGCCCAACTTCGTGAAACTCTCAATTGGTTACGCGACGTCATCAATCCGGTGTTTTTGAAGATGGCCAGCAAGCTACTGAAAGACCCCTGGAAAGCGCGCAACGACTACATCAAGATCATTCTGACGCCCGACCAAGAAGTACGACGTGATTTTTTAAAGAACCATCTAAAGAGCCCGGTATGTCACCGAGGTATCGAGGAAACAGTTTTCGGCTTACTCGAAACGCAGCGGCATCTCTTAAATATGTACACAAGCTGTGGATGGTTTTTCGATGATGTCGCCGGGCTTGAGCCATTACAAAACATACGCCACGCATTGGAGGCCGCGCGCTTGGCTTCTGAGTATTTGAAATTAGACCTGGAGACTGACCTTCGATTGAAAATCGATGCAATCAACTCCAACGAACCCGGGCACTACAAGCATGAGATCGCCGCGCTCTTTCAAAAACAAAAAAACAACGTGACCACCCAAAGCACCACTAGAAAAGCCGGTGTCTTATTACACTTGAGTTCGTTGCCGGGTGAATACGGAATAGGTGACCTGGGCGCTGAGGCGCGGCAATTCGTTGACTGGATGGTCACCGCAGGTATTACAGTCTGGCAGTTCCTTCCCCTCGGACCCATCGAAGAAAATGGGGCATGCTACAGCTCCTGGTCTTCACTTTCCGGCAACCCATGGCTGGTTGATTTGCGAGATCTAAAAAACCAAGGCCTCCTAACTGACTCTGAACTCAAGAGTCTTCAGCGCGGGGCACAAGCGCATGTAGACTTTCAAGATATTGGCACCCACAAAGAGCGCATGTTGGAAATTGCGGCTGCGCGGTTCTTAGAGAAACCTGACCACCCCTGGCAAACACACTGGGAAACCTTCAAAAACAAATCACCATGGGCCGAGCGGGCGGGCTTATTTAGATATCTTAAGAAAAAGAACCAAGGTAAGCCATGGTGGCTCTGGCCCATGGCCGATCGTAAACCCACTGAAAAGCACCTCGCCAGCCAAACGCAGGCAGGTCAAAACGAGATCTTGGTCTGGATGGTTTTAGAGTTCTTTTTCGAACGTCAGTACAATTCACTTCGCCAATATTGCGAAGCAAGATCCATCGAGCTTCTCGGTGATGTTGCAATGTACGTTGCCGGCGACAGTGTTGACGTATGGATTCAGCAGGATCTCTTCGAGCTTAACGAGCACGGCGAGGCCGCAAGTGTAGCTGGTGCGCCTCCGGATGCGTTCAACGCCGATGGTCAGCGGTGGGGCAACCCGATTTACAACTGGGAAGCCATGGAGCAACAAGATTACCGTTTCTGGAAAGAGCGTTTTCAAAGAGGCTTCGAACATGCTGACCGGCTTAGGTTTGACCATTTCAGAGGGCTAGCTGCCTACTGGAAGATTCCAGCATCTGCGCCAACGGCAAGTGGCGGCTCTTGGGTTCAAGGACCTGGAAAAAAGCTATTCACTGCCATCACTGAGGACCTCGGTGAGCTACCGCTGATAGTGGAGGATTTAGGCGACATCGATGACGCCGTTTGTGAACTGCGTGACACCCTCGCGTATCCTGGGATGACGGTGCTTCAATTTGGGTTCGATGAACAACAACCCAACGAACATACGCCGTGTAACTACCGTCCCCAAAGTATTGTTTACACCGGCACGCACGATTGCGCGACAACACTTGGCTGGTGGCAGGAGCAGCCAGAAAGTGTTCGAGACCGTGTCCGAAGGTATTGTAGTAGTGATGGCAACGACATTGTGTGGGATATGATAAGAATGGCAATGGCAGCGGTATCTCAAACTGCAATCATTCCGATGCAAGACATCTTAGGTCTGGATGATGAATCGAGAATGAACACACCCGGTACCATTGAAGGAAACTGGTCCTGGCGTCTGGGCCCGAACAGCCTCCAAGAAGCAGACCATCGGCGTTTGAAAAGTATGATTGAGCTCTTTGGACGGGCCAATCGCAGTTAGGTCGATTAGCCGTCTTCTACCTTAGGTTCCTCTTCTACCTTAGCTTCAGCCTCGATCTCTTTATCATCCCCAGAAGAAACAAGGCCTAATTCCTTGAGCACACCCAAAACCTCAGGGCTCACTTCCTCATCAGCTCCAAGACGAAGTCCCAAACCCTCGCAATAAATCTTCAGGGCTTGAATAAGCTTCGACAAACATTCTTGAGGTGGATTCGAGCTAAGCGACAGGATCACTTCAGAATAACAGCCCGCCGCAACCAGTCGGCAGTGCTCCTGCGCAATCACCAGCACGCGGCTCAGGTGGTCTTGATGCTCCTCCGAGTCTTCCGGAAACTCCGCAAAGCTCATAACATTGCCTTCAACTGCTACAAGGCGTTGTCCTTGGCGGCGATGGTCCGATAGCAGGACACGAATATCTCTCTCGTCAAATGGCTTGTAAATGTGGCCATCTAACCCGTAGCGCCGGGCATCATCTTTTGCGTAGGAAGCATCTCTAAGGAATAGCCCAATTACTCGGGCTGATGCACATTGAGACTTCAGCGAAAGTGCAAGCTCAACTGTGTCGACTTGAGGCATTTCCATATCAACCAATACAAAGTCCCATGGCTCTAGATGAATTTGCTCGGCAGCTGCATCTTTCGTCCTCGCGGCACGAAGCATAACGCCGCCGGGGAGGTGCTCCTGTAGGCTTTCCTCCACTTGCTCCATATCGTCCACCAAAAGAACCTGCAGTCCCAGTTCGGCAAGCGCCTTGAGTTCAGTCTTGGTTTCATCAGAATCGTTTGCGTTCAATGTTTCCTTAAGCATCAAGGTTGCTTTTGCAACGAGCTCATGAGGAGGAACCGGCTTCACTATATAGTTGGAAATACCATAGCTCATCAGCTCACCGATGACGCTCGTGCGTACTTCTCCCGTTAACAAAATCACGGGTGTCTCAACACCTTTGTCACGAAGCGCCCGCAACATTTCACCGCCATTCATCTCCGGCATTTCCACATCGAGCATGATGAGGTCGTACGAGCCTTCGGTGGCTTTTTCCAAACCCTCCAGACCATCCGCCGCTTGGTCCACGTCGAAATGTTTGCCTAAAGCTTGGACCGCTATCATCCGGTCTATGCGGTCATCTTCAACAACCAAAATCTTAGCGCTCATGTTTGTGTACCTTCATTCCAGACCGTTGATTTTGGACGCTTGCCTAGCAACTTCCGTGAGGTTCGCAAAGCGAAATTGACGATGAAAGCAGGATTCACACGACCAAGGCAACAAAGCTCGTCGCCGTGGGGATGGCCAGGGTTTGCCCTTGCAAAGAATTGTATATCTTGAAACTGCCGGAGCAAGTCTTCGTCGATGGGCGCGACTGCCTCTTTGAGCTTACCCTGGGGTTTGTCGAATTTCAGGACCCCAAGCTCTCGTTTCCAGGCTTGGCCAAACTTGTCAAACGATAGCGTATCAATCACTGCTTTTTGAAATGCTGGTGTAGGCATCTCAAAACGCGGCCAATGCTCCACGTAATTACGACTTAAGAGTAAATACGTTTTGTAGCCTTTCGAAATCAAAAACCAATAGACTGGGATAAGTGGGTTTTGCACCATGTGCTTAAGGGTATAGCCGGTGAAGGCACGCTGCAAGGCGGTTTGACCCCAGTAACCCTCACGAATAATTGTGTCGCCGGAGTAAATCGCAAGGAACTTTTTGCCCAAGATTTTGCCGGGAATCAATTCAAGAGTGGAAAAGCCTTGGAGTGACTTATCGCCACTGTCCATAAGTAAAATAACATGACTTTTCTTAGATAAATCAGACTCGAATCGCTGCCGCTCTACATCGTCGTAGTATTGGCTAAAGACACCCCACATGTGGTCAAGCTTACTTTGTGGGAGGTTCTTGGCCGACACAATTTTCGCCTGGAGCTTTCCACTGGCTTGGCTCATCAATTAAGCCTCTGCCGCCAAGTTTGAAGGGTCATCACGTTCAAGAAGTGTCACCTCGCTGGGCTCTTCTAACAGGTTCCATTCGCCCCATGTTACCGCTTTTTGTTTTTGAAGGTGTTTCATAAACTGGATAATCGGGCGGTCTGCCTTAATGGGCGTCTTAAAGTTCCACTTCATCGTTTGGAAGACCCGCGTATCTCCTTTTGCAAAATAAGATCCAAGGATATCACTCAACACGAGAGAGAACTTATCGAAGATGAAACCGAAAAACCCTTCGCGTTTATTGGTCACTAAAATCGTTTGCCCCTCGGCACACCCATCTTCATTCGGGCGCAATGCGAAAATGATATGAAAGTGCCAAAAGTCGGGCCCAATGGTAACTGAGCCTGTGCTGCCGTTCCAATACACCATTCGATAAGTAAGTGCTTTCTCATAAAACTTGCTTAGGATCCGATTAAATAGATTGGTCAGTGGAACCTTGTTGGAGTTATCAAACATCTGACAGTTCTCATTATAGGATGATATTTCAAAATGGAGACCATCGGCCAAGGATGCTGCCATGGGATGAACAGAGCGAAAGTGTTGTTCGTCGATGGCGTTGACCATCACGACATTCGGATGACAACCCTTGGTGAAATTATTGCCAAGCATAGCGCGTTCAGGACCATCTTTGAGCTCAGGTATAAACGGTACCGGGTAACGCGGCTGCTCTCCGGCCCATAGCCAAATCATCCCGTACTTCTCTTCGGTGGGCCAAACCTTCACCGAGGCCCGCGGTGGTTTATCCTGCACAGGACATTCAACAAGTTCACCGTTGTCCGCCATCTTCCAATGGTGGAAAAAGCACCGAATGCCTGTCCCATCTACGGAGCCCTCCGCAAGGTGAGCACCCATATGTGGACAATAGGCGTCCATGATTCGCGCCTTCCCATCGTCGCCCCGGTAAACAACCAACTCACGACCGAGCATCTTCAGCGGTTTGACTTTACCTCGGCGAACCTTTTTGGATGGAATCGCCCAGTACCATCCCTCGATTATTTTTTCGAAGTTTCCGAAGACATCGCGTTGACGCAGCTCCGCAAGTCTCTTTTTCTTTTGGCCATGGATCTGGATGGGTTCTGTCATAGCGAGCCTCCAACCCGGAAATGGTAGCACAGGTAGGCCGGTAGAGATCAAAAGGGAAAATCTTTGCATGTAGGCTTAAGTAAGCGGAACGACTCATCGAATCGTGAACAAACATAGAGGCCGAGAACTTGGCAAAAAGCGTAAATGTCTTGGTTCGCACGTCGCGTTATCGACCCTTTCTCCGAATATAATTCGCCTATTCCTAAACTGCCGTAACATAAGTCCTTCAGTCATGTTTTTTCCGAAATTTTCCGTAGAATTCGCTGGAAAAATGCCAAATCATAGAGTTTGGTAGCCGCGATTGTTGTTGGGACCGCAAGATAGAGACGAAGGAAAAGCAAAGTGCGTGGACATCATTCCATCGGTAAGTCACAGGTGCATGTTCAGGGCCAAACCGGCCTCAACGCGCAAGCTCTTGCCGAAGCCGGAAGCCCTCAAGGTCCCATTTTTGTGTCTGAACCTCGCGGCTCCATCAGCGGTGCATTTAAAGTCATTGGAAACCGTTGGAGAAGTTATCTTCCGGGTATTTTTCTCTGCGCACTGGTCGGCCTTGCTGGTCGGACACTCGGGCAAGCCTTGCCGGCTCTAGGCGGTGCTACCAGTGCCATCTTAATCGGACTCATTGTCGGTAACCTTTTCAAACTATCCGAACGTTTTAAGCCTGGTATTCGATTCTGCGAAAAGAAGGTTTTGGAATTGGCGGTGGCGTGTATGGGTTTTAGCCTCAGCCTTCAGCTACTAAGCTCATTGGGTTGGACCGCAGCACTGGTTATTTTAGCAGCTGTATCTACAGCACTCGGGATGGCCGTCATCCTTACGCGTTTTGTTAAAATGCCCAGTTCGACCGTTTTGCTCGTTGGCGTAGGAACCGCAATTTGCGGATCGTCGGCAATCGCAGCCGCTGCCCCACTGCTGGCTAAAGATCGAAAAGACATCGGAATATCAGTCGGTGTCGTAAGCCTATTGGGCATTGTCGGTATTTTCGCGATTCCAATGTGGTCTCAACTCTTAGGTTTTGACGTCGAAGGCGCAGGCCTGATGGTTGGCGGGACATTGCAGGCCGTAGGCCACGTCGTTGCAGCCGGTTTCACCATGGGCGATGAAGTCGGCGGTTTGGCCGTCACCATTAAAATGGGCCGCGTGGCGATGCTCATTCCGTTGGTACTCTATCTAACGATGAACCAAAGCCAGGAAAGTGGCTCGGGCAAGTCTATCAACGTGCCCTGGTACTTGGTGGCCTTTCTTGTCGCCGCGACCATCGTATCGATGGGACTCTTACCCGCCGATGTGGTCGCCCAAATCAAAACAGCTGATAAGCTGATTTTGACAATCGCTATGGCCGCTATTGGACTAAGCATCAATTTTAAAAGCATGCGCAAGCAGGCTTCAAAAGCACTTCTCTATGGAGCGGTCATTTGGGTTGTCCAAATAGCTGTGGTCTCAGCCGTGGTTGCCATCTAGCCTTTTTCGCAACCAATCGTAATTTCAAGACTCCCGAAAATCTCACCACACGACTCTGAACAAATCTTAATGTAACTTGGTGAACTGTGGTCATCATAGTGCCACTTTCCAAGCCCACATTCGTCCTGGCTAAATACGCGCTCTAAATCCACGATAGCACCGTCTTCACTCTCGAAACTGATGGTGACAGATTCATAATCCACAACCAATCCATCCGGTGTTTCGGGTAGCTCAAATGCACATGGCATACGCGTGGAGGCTAGAACGCTTTCCGCCATCGAAGCGAAAATAGGATCCCACTCAGCGCTGCAGATATTGCTGAAAATTCCGCCCGTTTGCTCGCTCAACTCGATGTATTCGTTACCGGCGTTGGCCGCGTTTCCGTAAGGTCCGGAGCATCCACCATCCCAGCAGAAACCGAGAATGCACATTTCCTCGGGCTCGGAGGCAACACTGTGAACCGTAAGATTATCGATAAAGGGCTGATGACCTAATTCTCGTAAGTTGATCAAGAATTGTGATGCGCTCAGGTCTGACTCATCGTCGCTAACCACAACCATATGAACTGCTGCATCGGGTCTTAGAAAATCCGAGTAGTTGTCATAGTGCTCAACGAATTGGCGTAGGGCGTTAAAGCTATCTACATGGGTATCTACGTGGCGATAGCGAGGACCATCTTGGTCAGGGCACGAATCGACGCTTGAAAGCGGCGGCGGAAGACAAACATTGAAAGACTGAGCACTCTCGTGCTCGCCAGCGAGCAAAAGTACACGGTAGTCGATGCCGGTGGTCTCCATGAATTCAACAAAGCCGTCCATGCGTTCTTGGATCAATTCAATTTCATCACTCATACTGCCCGAGGAATCGATGGCCCAAAGGATATCGACCGGTAAGTGGAGGTTGGCTGCCTGAGCTTCAATCTCGGCGCACGGCGGCGGACCGCTGGGTTCATCCGTAGGCGTGGTATCCTCAGGAGCGCTGCCCAGATCGTCAGAGGCTTCATCGCCCTCAGTTTGGCCCGGAACAGATTGGCCTGTGACATCATCGCCTCCGGGCATATTCTCTGGACCGGCCTCTGCGCAGGCGCCCAAGAATACTATAAAAGCTAAGCAAATTAAGGGACTTAGATGTTTTCTGACAATATTTGAAACGTGATTGAACTCTTGCATAATAAAAACCCCAGTGATTGTTCCGATGCGAAATGACATTTGCACCCAAAAAAGTAAAAAGCAACACTTTCTACTTCTTGCATGGTGAAAAGATAATTTTCTGGTGCACAACCACAGTTGAGCTCTCGATTTCAAGATCTTGGGATTCATGAATACGAATATTTTGGGCTGACCAATAGGCCACGGCCTTGGGAATCAAACACTCACCATTCGAGTGGTGGCCAGCTCTCGGGCTCGCCGGCGGCGTAATAGGAAGGGCCAAATCAGGATGCCGGACACGGAAGAAACGGTTAAGAAAAGTCCGACCAAAGCCATGACCCATTCACCACCACGTCCCATGATAGCTCCGGTGTGTAAGTCAAAGATAAAACCTACCAAGCTCCACTCCGACTTGTCTCGGCGCGCCAATAGCTGCCCACTTGGAGAATAAAAGAGTGTGCTAGAGAGTGAGTCTCTGAAACGGATCTGGTGTGGCTTGGACGGCCCGTTCGAAAAACGCACCCACGCAATCTCGGCTCCCATGACATCCTTCGCTCGGTTCATGAGCGAACCTAAATCCTCACTCGGCATTGTGCGGATAGCTTCAGGAACCACAATTGGTTTCTTAGAAAACTCGCCTCGAAAGGTAAGAAATGTGCCCGTGCTACCTGCCAGTATCAAAAAGACAGCAGCACTCACGCCAATATAGGTGTGAACTTTTCTCAATGTCTTCGTTTTCATTTTATCAATTCCACTGCGCGTACCGACTGGTGAGCTAAAAGTTTCAACATCATTTGTAAAGAGGTGCCTACCAAGAGGCGTTCAATATATTCGTTGATCTGATCAATAAGAAACTAGCCGCGATATAGTAAAGACCAGCCAAATGGCGCTAAACTTGTTTACTCTACAATCAAGGGGCCATGGTAAGAGCGTGAGCGATAACCAGGAAAAATACGACGTCGACTTTTCCATTTTAGGACAAACAGGACTGCTCCCTCTCTGGGGTAGGTACTGGTGGCATCAAAATGATGCCTTCAACTTTCAAGATCCGTTCGCGGTTAAAATCGTAGAACAAACCAATTATGACTTTAAACCCATCGACAAACACATTGGCGGGTATGGTATCGCTCTTTGGGGCCACCGGTCTTTTCGCTTGGATGCGATTGCTCGAAAACATTTAGAGAGCCGCCCCCAAGGTATTGTTGTCAACCTAGGCGTAGGCCTCGATGACCCTTATCAACGCATCGACAATGGGCAAGCAACCATCATCGATTGCGACTTTCCCGATACCTTAAACTTCAGGGAAAAATTCTTACCCGAAAGTTCACGGCGCCTCGTTTTCAAAGGGTCTTTCTTTGATATGCAATGGCTCGACGCCATCAAGCAGGCTGGCGAGACGACGGCACAAATCTGTTTAGCTGGCGTCACCATGTATTTAAAAAAAGACCAAATGCAGGAACTCTTAACCACTGTATGCAAGCAATTGCCTGGGGCTAAAATCGCGTTCGACTGCTTGTCACCTCGCGGCATTCGTTTTCTAAATTCGGGGATGCGTCGTTCACCCCTGCCCCAGGAAGAAGTTCACTGGGGACTTGAGGGTGTTCAGCAATTGAGGGAATGGGTCGGCGACGGTCACAACATCCGCATCAGCTCGATGTTTGAAGGTTTGACCAAAAGTGAGTTTAGTTGGAAGACGCGCATGGATATTTTTGGTGCGGAAGCCGTGAAGCTGGCGCAATTCGTCGAAATCACACCGCACTAAAGAGAGTCTATTTTCGGTAGCGCTCTAGAACATTGCGGAACCGTAAAATATCCCAAAACTTCAACTCTAAATCTTCGCGAAAACCAAACCGAAAATCGGTCGGGTAATCTTTGGGGTTGCGGAATGTACCGAACAATATGTCCCAAATTGGTAAATCAGAGTAATTGCCTTCATGTACGCCACGCTTATGATGCAAACGGTGCATCTCTGGTGTTTGAACCAGGTAATCAAGAAACCGTGGCGTTTTCAGATTAGAGTGATAACCAATCCCAACACACGAGAAGATCCCAATAGACCACAAAAACCCTTCATAGTTTCCTCCAAGAATCCCGTAAATAATCAAACCATTCAAACAAGATGAGATGATGCCCTCAGCCGGATGAACGTAATAAGCCGTAAGTGTTTCAACTCTCTTGGGACTGTGGTGCATTTGATGAAATAGGTCCCAGAGCAACATCACTTCATGACGCCACCGGTGCCACCAGTAGAAGAAGAAGCTCCCCAAAAGGAAACACAAGAAACCTTGAAGAGCCGGTGCAGGAGCTGCGAACAAATCCAGGGAAGCATTACGACGAATCCAGCTCATCCAGGTTAGGTCGCCCAACTTTCCAACAGCCATCGTCAGGCCAAAAAGCAAGAGCGCCCGTGGCCACCACCAAGCTGCTGGCTCTTGGTCTACCGCTGGAAATATACGTTCGAGAATAAAAACGGTGAGGGCAAAGAGAGCTACGAAGCTATATACCTGAAGCTCAAGCGCCACGCTTTGTTTCCTTCTTTCGAGACCATTGAGATGGGCTTAAACGATTCACATAACCAATGTAGCGTGTTACCGGACCGTCCATTTTTAAAAGGCTCGTGGGGTTGTAGCGAATGTTATCGTAAATGATGTCATCCTCATCCTTGAGAAAGAAATACATCCGCTTGGTCATCCACAATTTCACTCTCGATTTAATCGCCCCGAAGAAACCCTTTTCTTTTTTCGCCACATAAATGGGCCAAGTGTAAGAGCGCCCGTCTACACCAGGACGATAAGCATAAAACATGTGGAGTTCAGGCCATTTCCAGTCTTTACGTAAAAAATAAACATTGCGTAAAACCGTAAGACTCGCAAAACAGGCATCCGCATATTTCATCGCGTAACTGTAGCGGTCACCGAGCATAAAGCGCATCGCTTTTTCTATGGGGTTACCATTGGGCGTATCCCCCTCGAGAATGAAAGAGATATGGTTGCCATCTTCAGACACATCCAGACTCATCTCAATTTCAAGTTGGTGAACCGTTGCCAAGTGCTGTGGGTCGATCCCATTGATCATACTTATATGATGGTGGCTCTCGGATACATTTGGGGAGCCAATGCTAGCAATGACATCTTCACCTTCGAGTCCTGGAACTTCTAGAAGAGGCCGGTCCGCGCTTGCCTCTGGGTAAACCCAAATAGCACCATATTTTTCACACACGTCGTAGCCGTTTATCTTAGCACGTTTGGGTATGTCATCTTGAACGGGAATTTTAGTGCATTGCCCGGTTCCATCAAATTGCCAGTGATGAAAAAAACAACGTAGGTTATCTCCCATCACGGTACCGATTTTCAGATCCGCCCCCATGTGTGGACAAAAACTATCCAGCACCTTCACCGCACCACTTTCCCCGCGAAAGACCACCAGTTTCTGTTGTCCTACAAAGACCGACTTTACCTGACCTTTCGAAACTTCAGCAGACTTAAAAAGATAATACCAACCCTTAGGAATAACCTCCCAATTATTAAAAACCTTGTGCCGAACTTGCGGCTGAGTTTCTAAATTGTATTCTTCTACCATCCTCTGGAACCTCACCGGCGGATACTTTTCTACAATCATATACTACGTTAAGATTAACTCGTAATGCTATATTCTCGTTACCGCATTGCCAGTGGCTTAAGTTTTTATTTTAGATGCCTGATCTCAATCTTAACCCTGGAATTTCTCCACAAACGCCGTGTGCCTGCGGTTGAGAGAGAATTGCGAGAACTCACCCAAGAAAAAAACCTCATTGCAGTCCCTCAAGCGAGGGTCGGACTTTATCTCTACCTGAAGGAGATTATTGAACCTGGAGATGAAGTTCTCACCAGTGCGTACACCCTTATCGATATGGTCAACATGATTATCTGCGCTGGGGGCAAGCCAGTATTTGTTGATACAGGCGCGCGGCACTACCATATTTGCCTAGAAGACTTAGAACGGAAAATTACACCCGCAACCAAAGTACTGGTACTCCCTCACCTCTATGGGACCTCAGCAGATATCGGCAAGATTGTCTCAATTTGCAAAAATAAAAACATCCTTCTTTTTGAAGATTGCGCTCAGGCGGTGGGCGCCTCAAACGATGGGAGAATGCTGGGAACATTCGGGGATGCGGGTGTCTACAGCTTTGGTGCCTTGAAAAACGTGAATGCACTCTTTGGCGGCGCCTTGGTCATCAAAGACAAAACAGTGTTGAACAACATCCATAAGACCGTTCAACGCTTCCCGCTCATGTCTTTTGGGAAAATTTTTGGCAAGCTTCTGTTTTGTCTTTTTTATGACTTACTAACGCACCCGTGGGTCTACACACCCTTGGCCAGCACCTTCATGAATATGCTCGACAAAAATGGACACGTTGATAAAGACGCCGTTAAGCGCACGAAGATTCCTCCTTCTTACCTCTCGCAAATGACGTCAATGCAAGCGACTCTTGTCCTAGCCGGCCTCAAGACTTGGCAAAATCAAGCTAAGCAATCCAGGCAAATTGCATCACACTACAGCACCGCGATCAGTCTGCAAGGAGAGACATTACATCATCCCGCAGGCCCTTCGGGAGCATTCAATACCTACTTGCAGTTTCCAATTTGGGTAGACCCCTCCAACCGAGAGCTTAAAAAATGGTTGCGCACTCGGCAGGTCGATATCAATGTTGATTTTTTCAGGGACGTTTCAAGTCTTGATTGCTTTGCTGAATACGCTACAGACTGTCCAAACACGAAGCATCTCTTAGAGCACCTCGCGCTTTTACCAACCTACCCGCGGCAAGATTCAGCATACACACGTCGCGTCTCAAAGGCCCTGGAAGACTTCGACTCCGGCTCTCTATAGATAGGTGATGACCCGCCCTCTAGCTCATCAGAGGCCTTAGGGTTCTTAGCCTCCGAATAAAGACCATAAAAAAAGCCCGTCTACTTAAAAAATAAGAGACGAGCTTTTCGAATTTCACTTAAAGCGTGAACAGCTTCAGCTTATTGGCAAACTGATCTTACCAGTTGCCGCCGCCGCCGCCACCGCCGCCGTAACCACCGCCGCCGCCGCCGCCACCGCCGTAGCCACCGCCGCCGCCGCCGCCACGT
>JABJBS010000311.1 GCA_018668695.1 Deltaproteobacteria bacterium | reverse complement strand
CCGAGTGAACTTCGCGATGCGAATGGTTGCCGAGGAGGCAATCGAAGAAGGTGAAGATTATGATACAGACGCGCTCAATCACGTTACCGATAACCAGTTTAGATTCGACCTGCTCATGATTGTTTTTTGGCTGCTGCTCTTTGTGTATTCGATTTACATCCTTTTGGCGCGCTACATGCGCTGGACCTGGGATGTTTAGCGGCTATAGTCGACCTCATCGCTGTGGACAACGAAGATAGAGTAGCTGTCCCCTATTCGCCGTTCGATTTGCGACAAGCAAACCTTGTTCTCACGCGCATCGTAATACCAACCCCGGTCACCAGACTCGGCAACAAAATCAAGCTTTTCCATAGGAGACTCGGCCACAAGCTCGCGTGCTCGTCGGTGTACACTGACATTTGTGGCCAGTTGACCGGCTGGTTCTATGCCCTCGAGTGTGAAGCATGCCTCGGTGGCCAAGAGTGCAAATCGCTCCAGCGCTTCGCCAAACCCATCATCGGCTCCCTCGCAAATAGACTCGAAACTTCGCCGTTCGAAAGCATTGGCAAATTCCAGATAACGAGACCCTCCCAACGCATCACACGCCGGAGAACCTTCAGGCCCCTCAGTAAACTGGCACCAGTCGGGGTAATCCTGCGCCGAAGCTCCGGCGAAACAATCACAAGTACCTGAAACACCAGTATCGCTCGCGACACAGCTAGTGGCAGATGCTTCCCGCCATCCAAGCTCACCGGAACCGGGCTCTACGCCGGCGATTACACTCACCGTCATGCGAGACGTGGCGTTGCCCTTTTTACCCAGAAGCTGGGTGGCCATATCCTGGACCTTTAGAAAGCGCTCTTTTTGGTCTGGTTGATAGCAAATCGAACCAACCGGGAAGCCGTTCTCTTCGTATTGATGCCGCAGCACCATCAGATGGGAAGGCATCGAGCAATCCTCCTCATCAGTAACAAAGGCAATGGCCAATACAGCATCGTCGCGCAACCAAGGCTCGTCCATCGCGTTAACGCTAAACTGATTCGGGGCACCATTGGCGACCAAATTATAGGCGGGCTCAAGAGTTTCCGGTTCCTCTGGGTCCAAACCAACGGCCAGCATTGCTGATTTAATGCCTTCTTCCCAGCCAAAACCATCAACTCCCAAGCCTTTTAAATTACTCCGAAAATGGGCCTCCACCAGAACAGTCGTCAGGTCCTCCACACAGTTTTCAAAAAAGGGTTCGCAGGAGGAACTCGATTGAGTGCAATCTGGGCAGCCGCAGGCATCGCAGGCCTGTAACGTCAAAGATTCACGGTCAATCACGTGCATCGCATCACTGGGACCTGATGGAAACACCGCAGGCAACACGGATTGTAGGTCTGCGCTGAGGTGACTCCATGCTTCCAGCTGGTAAACCGCAGGGTCGTACGCGGCCAGAAGCCTTCCCTTAACCCCATCGTGAGGCCTAGCAATTTCAACCAAAGGCTCACAAGCTACACATGTGAAACAGTCTTCCCCGCCACCGCAATCGCAACTCTGACAATTACCACGGGCGCCATCAATCGACCGATCGGTGCCAACATCGATCAATGGGTTTTGGGTGCCACAACAGTCGGTTTGAAAACCATGAGCGTCGGTCGAAACGATGCCAATTCGGTAACTTGTGTCCTGAGGAGCCAAGACATCAAGCATCTGCGAGAATGACGCGGCTAGGCTGGCTTGCTCATCTGCCATACTCTCAGAGTTATCGACTACAAATAAAAGGTCCGCGCGTGAAGGTGTTTCCACACTAAAATGGAGCCAACTCCCCTGCTTTTCTGCGTCTGGAATAAACACAAACTCATAGACTTGGCAGCCGGCCAAAGCGACCAGCAGGACACAGACGGTGGTGATTCGCATGAACATTGGAGAAACTTAACAGACCCTCGGGACAAGATCACCTCTGCAAGGCCCTGAGCAATCATTCAATAACAATTCTTTTGCACTGAAGTCTCATCGCCATTTGCGCCGACCAAACATGCGGAATATAACAAGATTTAAATATATCCGGACCGGAGCGTTCTATGTCCCATCACATCTTGGTTGTGGATGATTCTACCACCATACGAAAAGCTGTAGACATCACCTTTGCGCACGAAGACTTCGAGCTTACCACGGTCGCCGATGGCGCTTCAGCCTTGGCCGCACTTAGTGAAAAGACTCCAGATCTCGCGCTGGTAGACGCAAACCTTGGCGCGGACAGCGGCCTAAGTTTGGCTCAAGATATGCTCGCTGCTGCAGCTGGCGGGCGTTTCCCATTGGTCTTGCTTAGTTCAGGACAAGCGCCTGTCGAACAGAGCGCCCTGGAAGCGGCAGGATTCACAAGCCAACTTTCCAAGCCATTCCACACTCAAGAATTGATCGATCATGTAAAAACCCAGCTTGGCCTCGAAGTGGTTAAATCGGTCGCAGCGATGCGCTTTACACCCCGCGCCGCCCAGGCAGCTGAACAACCAACAAATGAATCAGCAGTAGTGATCGCGCCAGCACCCGTTGTTGAAGCCACGCCAACCATCGCACCTGCACCGGCAGTAGCGCCGCCACCAGCACTCATCAAAGGACCACCGCCACCAGCCATCAAGGGTCCGCCGCCACCGGCACCTAACTCGTCGGCACGAATCCGGCTCCAGTCAACGCCGACGCCATTTGAGGCGCCGGCACCAGCGCCCGCATTAATCACGCCACCCCCCGTGGCAGAAGCCCCGGCCCCGGCATTGATTCCCGACGCGCCCGTCGACTTCGATGCACCGTCAGCTGCCTTGATTACTGAACCACCTCTATCAGAACCACCTGCTGCGGCGCTTATTCCTGATGCACCGGCCGAGCCAGAACCACCAGCTCCCGTCCTGATCACTGAGCCAACGGCTGCGGCCGACCTTGCACGGACCCAGCTCGACGACGAATCTCCGTTTATTGCTGAGACTACGTCACCAACAGTGATGGATTTGCCACCACCGGCCTCAGATTTTGAAACAGAGGCCGCTGAGTTGACTCCTCCAGCCCTAGAGGTGCCGGAACTCGCACCGATCCCTGTCCCCGAAGCGCCGACGATGGTGATGCACGCCCTAACCAACGAGGCTGAAGACGAACCTTACAAGCCAGAACCGACTCATTCTGTTCCAGCTCTAACTTCTCCAGTGACCGATTTGGGTCTGGGCATCGACCTCGGGTCCATAGCCGAGGGAGTAAGTGCAGGTGCTGGAAAGCTCTCTGTGGCCGACGGTGAAGTTGATATGGATGCCCTGATGCCGGTCATCGAAGCAGCCGTTCGAAAGGTGACCGCAGAGGTCGTAGAACGCGTTGTATGGGAAGTCGTCCCAGACCTAGCCGAGCGCCTTATTCGCGAGCACCTCAACAACCGCGGGTCCTGATCGCTCTTTATATCAAGGACTTTGAGAAAAGCGTTCCCATCGCTTCACGTCCTTGGCTTCCCCACTCCAGATGCATATAAGGCCTCGTTCATTCCCGAGGTATCGGACCGCCATAAGATGGCCAATCCAGAGTGTGGAGACAGACGATGAGTGATGCAAATCTAGAGAACCTACCTTCTGCTTACGACCCGACCGAGGCAGAAAACAAGTGGTACCCGATTTGGGAAGAAGCCGGCTATTTCTCTCCTGAGATGAATCCTGATGGCGAGCCCTACACCATTGTTATTCCGCCACCCAATGTCACCGGATCACTCCACATGGGTCATGCTCTAACTGTAACGATTCAAGACATGCTCATCCGCTGGCGAAGAATGCAGGGACGCAAAACTCTATGGCTGCCTGGCACCGACCACGCGGGCATCGCAACTCAGATGGTTGTCGAGCGAGAACTCAAAGCCAGTGAAGACAAGACCCGGCACGACTTGGGCCGCGAAGCATTCCTGGAACGCGTCTGGGAATGGAAAGAGCAATACGGCAACCGTATCTCAAAGCAACTACGTGTACTTGGCTGCTCACTAGATTGGTCTCGCGAACGCTTCACAATGGACGAGCAACTCTCGGTTGCCGTGCGAGAAGTATTTGTCCAGCTTTATGAAGAAGGGCTCATTTACCGAGCGGAGCGACTCGTTAACTGGTGCCCGCAGTCACATACGGCACTCAGTGACCTCGAAGTTGAACGCATCGAAAACTACAAAGGTGAACTCTATGAGTTCGCTTACCCGCTCAGCGATGGCTCGGGCGAACTGGTCGTTGCAACCACACGCCCCGAAACGATGCTAGGTGACTCAGGAATCGCGGTTCACCCGGAAGACGAACGCTACCAGCACCTCATCGGTAAAACCGTCAAGCACCCTATCCTTGGCTATGAGATCCCAATCGTAGGCGACGCAATTCTGGTCGACCCAGAATTCGGCACAGGCGCGGTTAAAGTAACCCCGGCACACGACTTTAACGACTTCGAAACAGGCAAGCGGCACAAGCTACAGCTCTTCAACATCTTTGACATCAATGCCCACGTTGTCGATGCGCCTGACGTCAAGGATCCCATCAAGTCTCAAATTGACATGGAGGCCTGGGCTGAATACGCGGGCCTCGAGCGCTATGAAGCACGAAAAAAAGTAAAGGCCGCACTGAAAGAGCTTGGCCTCGAAAAGGGTGAAAAAGAGCATGAGATGGCACTGGGCATCAGCCAAAGAAGCGGCGCGGTTGTTGAACCGATGTTGTCGATTCAGTGGTTCGTCGACACCAAGCCGCTAGCAGAGCCGGCACTGGCAGCCGTGAAGACTGGCGAGACCAAAATCATCCCGGAAACCTGGACGAAGACGTATTACCACTGGATGGAGAACATTCAAGACTGGTGCATTTCGAGACAACTTTGGTGGGGTCATCGAATCCCTGCTTGGTATTGCCTAGACTGCAACGCTACAAAATCCAGCGACGGCGAGATACGCTTTGATGCGCTTGCTAAGCCCATTGTAGCACGTGAAACGCCAACGGCTTGCCCTGAATGCAATGGCACCAACCTTACCCAGGAAGTCGACGTGCTCGACACTTGGTTCTCCAGCGGACTGTGGCCATTCTCAACGCTTGGCTGGCCAGACAACAAGGAAGATGTAGAACAATTTTACCCGAACACCGTCATGGAAACGGGTTTTGACATCCTGTTTTTCTGGGTTGCGCGGATGATGATGATGGGTTGCAAGTTTATGGGCAAACCACCCTTTCCGACCATCTACCTCCACGCCATGGTTCGGGATAAAAATGGTGACAAGATGTCCAAGACCAAGGGCAACGTCATCGATCCACTTCACCTCATCAACGGTTGTGATGGAGATGTTGTTTCTTCGCAGTTCAAGTCTGACCATCCCGATGGACTGCCGGCGTTTGGCGCAGATGCCCTACGGTTCACACTGGCCTCCATGAGTGCCAGTGGCCGGGACATTAAGCTATCTGTAGACCGAATCGCCGGATACCGAGCATTCGCAAATAAGATCTGGAATGCATCAAGATTCGCCCTGATGCGCTTAGAAGGCACAACGCCTAAGCCACTCAGCGAAGTAGAAGACATTCTTGAACCAGCGGATCGCTACATTCTATCGAGACTTGCTCGGGCAGCCACCGCAACCAACACTGCACTGGAAGAGTTTAAGTTTGCTGACGCAGCCTCTGCCGTCTACAGCTTTTTCTGGCATGAGTTCTGTGATTGGTACATTGAGCTGGCTAAGAAGCGCCTTATGGGCGACGACGAACAGGCCAAGGCAGCCGCACAATCTACACTGGTAGGTGTATTGGATGAGGCACTGAGAATGCTCCACCCAATGATGCCTTTTATCACTGAAGAACTCTGGCAAAAACTGCCTATTGCACGCACCAGCAAGACCATTATGCTGGCAAGCTACCCCGAAACAATTGCACGATATGCCAACGATGAAATTGAGGCAGAGTACGTTTTGGTGAAGGACGCGATCACTGCCATTCGTACCGTGAGAGCTGAGAGCGGCGTCGCACCAAGCAAGCGCGTTGAGGCCACCTTGATTTGCTTAAAACCAGAAACACAAGAAACACTGGCCGGCCACGAGGCTGAAATCGTAAGTTTGGCAAGGCTTAGCACGCTTACTCTACAAGACACTGACGCAGCTCGACCCGAGCAAGCTGGCGTCAAAATCATGGAACATTTTGAAGCAGCGGTTCCTCTTAAAGGCCTCGTGGATTTTGGCGAAGAAGCTTCACGGCTCGAGAAGTCGATCGAAAAGCACACCAAAGAACACGATAAGATTGCGAAGAAACTCGCGAACGAAAACTTCGTGGCACGAGCACCTGAGCATGTTGTAGCGAAAGACAGAGCACGTGTGGCAGAGCTTCAAACCATGCTTGCCAAAATGAATGAAAGCCTCGAGCGTGTTCGAGAAATGGCCGACGGCTGAGTCGACCCATCAGGCAGATGCTTTGAATTTAACCAAAGCATCACTGATCCGCCTAAAAACACCGGACCAATCACCGTAAGAATCTTGCCGAAACAAGCGCATGCTTGGATACCAAGGCGTGAGGTCACCGTATTGCCCCCAGCGCCAGTCTGACACGAATGGCAACGCCAGCCACACAGGAAGACCCATGCCGCCCACCAAGTGGGCTACCGACGTATCTGATGTGACGATGAGGTTCATCTGGGAAGCCAGAGCCGCTGTATCCATAAATGCGCCATGCTGCACATCGAACTCGGCATTTTGAACCCTTAAGCGCTCGGACGGCCCAAAACTTTGAACCTGCTCCAGGCCCGAGCCCTTCTGTAAAGCCCACAGCTCAACATCAGAATCATCACAAAGCGATTCAAAAGACAGCAGCGGCACAGATCTCGAGCGATCTTCCTTATAGCCAGGGTTACCCTGCCAACATATGCCAATCTTAAAATGGGAATCTCCATCAAGTGCCTTGGACCAAGACTCGACAAGGTCGCGACGGGCTTGCAAATATGGCACTTGATCTATCGCACCCAAAAACCCATTGCCTGTAAGCCGTGGCAAACTAAGCAATGGGAGATGCATGTGGCATGGCGGCAATTCAGATGTGTCACCCGCAACATAGTCAGCGATGCCCGAGTGCTTTAAGATTGGGCAAAGCGGGCGAGGTGCGAGTAGGCAAACGTTGCGGACTCGCTCTTTGGCAAATTTTAGCAGCCTGACAAATTGAAGCGTGTCCCCGAGGCCTTGCTCTGAGTGAATCAATAAGTTGGACGCTGGCTCCATTCGGCCATCCCACCGAGTCATTGGGAAATCCCGAACCGGGATATCCTCAACCTGCTGTCGCCATTCATAGCGGTCCCACCCTCGCGCATAGTCACCGTCAGACAACTCAGCCAGGGATAAGTTCCATTGCGCACGGGGCTCATCTGGGTCGAGTCCAACCGCCTTTGCATACGCTTCGCGACTTCCCTCAAAGTCTCCAAGGCGCTTCCTGACTGCCCCAAGGTTCACCCAAGCCTGGAACGATTCTCGATCAAGCGCAACGGCCCGCTGCAGCGCAGACCTAGCCTCGTCTAATTCGTTGCCTTCGAGCCAAGCGGTCCCCAGATTGAAGTGAATCTCACTTTCGCCTGGAAACAAACCAAGCGCACCCTGATAGACAGCCTTCGCATTTTGCCAATCACCTGCTGCTAAATGAGCGGAACCCAGGTTCATGAGCGCTTGCATGTTTCCTGAGTCGAGTTCGACCGCGCTTTTACAAGCAGCTACAGCCTTATCGAAAAGCTTCAATCCTTTTAGTGCGTTGCCGTAGGTTGTAAGTAAAACTGCGTTACTAAAACCATCATCAATAATCTGAGAAAAACGTTCTACCGCATCCTTGTAATCGCCCTGGGCCATCGCGCGTAGACCCGCCTGGAATATCGAATCGAGACTTGCCATCTGCTCTGGGGTTAATTCGGTATCGACGCTCACTCTAGTTCATCCTTGGGTTCAGCGGTGCCGGCGAGAAAAGCCAGAGGATCTGCGATGTCTTTTTTACCGCCCTGGATGAGCGATTCAGAAAGAACAGAAGGTATGGGCTCGCTCGCAACCGTTGCGGCTATTTCGTCGGGACAAAAACCGAGATCAGCTGCACTCAAGACGGGCTCTTCTCGTTCAGGTTCTTCCGGCGGCGACTGGATGCCTAAATCCTGACACACGCGGCTCAAGAGTTCGGAACTTGCGGATGCGTGACGTGCAAAAAACATCTCAAGCAATGCGTTGTCAGCAATGACGTTAATTAAACGCGGTACCCCGCCCGAAGCACGATGAATAAAACGCGTGGCGGCTGGGGCAAAAATAACACGGTTTGCGCCCACTACGGCGAGGCGATGCGTGAGATAGGCCCGTGTCTCGCTCTCGTCAAATGGTGTTAATTCGCATCGTAAGGCAAGCCTCTGGGCCAAGGGTTTGTCGAGATAGATGTTCTCGTAAACTTCGGGCAAACCAAACAACACAATTGAAAGAAGCTTACGACCAGGCATTTCTAAATTCAGCAGCCCGCGAAGCTCTTCCATCATTTCGCGCCCCGTAAGCATCTGTGCTTCGTCGAGTAAGAGGACGACTTTCCGGCCTTGAGCGTACAAATGCTCTAATATTGTGTAGATACGACCAATGAGTTCCAGCCGGTTGTCACCCCCTGTTTCGACGCCAAGCTGCTGAGCAATATGCGCCAGCAGCCATTCCGGCTTTACGCCCGCGTGAACCATGACAACCATCACCGCATGGTAGTCCTTGGGCGCTAAAAGGCTCATCAACCGCCGAGCTATCGAGGTCTTTCCGTAGCCTACGTGACCTGAGACAACGGCGAGACCGCGCATGCCTTCAACCGCCCAAAGTAGCCGGTCGACAACACGAGTATGAGCTGCGGAGGCGTAATAAGCCTCCTGAGCGGGTGCATGTCCGAAAGGCTCGGCTCGTAATCTGAAATACTGGAGATAATTCATAATCTACCTGCAAGCTATACTCAGCCCGCCCACTGTTCAACTCTGAAGATTGTTGCGCGTGGTTATTCTTGACTAGATTGCACAGAGCCAGCATGTAGTGCCTATGAAGCCGATCTCAAGAATTATCAGCAGCCTAAAAAGTGGCATCCTATTAGGTGCAGCATATTTTTTAAGCGACGCCTTCGGGGCATTTCTAGCCATTGGGCAACTCTTCGACCCAAAGCCGGAAACCTTCCTGCTCATGGGGGTTGCGGCTCTTTTTACCATCGGCCCAGCTATGCTGCTTAGCCTCATCTGGAGCCACACCTTAGGCAGATATCTCGTCCTCGCTGAATTTCAGAAATCGACAAAAAGCGCATTATTCATCGCCTTAATGGTAGGAGTAAGTGTGCTCGGTTACGGCCTCAGGGTTTCGCGAGTTCAATCAACCGCTCAAAGCGTTGCGGCCGTAGGAGCTGAATCTCCGGTGCCTGTCTTGTGGATTGTGATCGACACATTGCGAGCCGATACCCTCTATGGAGATGATCTTAGCTTCCCCCATGCTCCATCACTTAAGCAGCTTGCCAACGATAGTCACGTTTTCACGGATGCCGAGGCCTCAGCGGGCTGGACCCTACCCTCCGTGGCGACTCTCCTAACGGGCATTCATCCAACGACACTCTATTCTGCCAGAGGCTACCTGCCTAACTGGGCGCCCACGGCTGCGCAGCGACTCAAACGCGCCGGCTACCAAACCCACGCATTCATGGATAATTACCTACTTGAGCGGCGCAACGGTTTCGCCTCAGGGTTTGATACATTTTTCCAAAAATCAGCACTCCGGTTCGCATTCACGTTTCCTGGATTTCGTCTTATCCCAACTCGCCTTCGGGAAACATTAAGAGAAGAATTTGAAATCTTTTACTATGGCGGCAAAGGGCTTACCGATTCTGCCATCGATAAAATGCAAGCCATGGGCCCGGCCACGCCCTTTTACTACGTTCACTACATGGACGTTCATTACCCCTATTACGAGCATCCTGAAGTTTCTCCGGACCCTGTAGGAGTAGAACCTGTTCAGCTTCACTACGCCATGGAAGCCGCTCGACAAACCGGCGCCACGCCTAATTCTGCTCAAATGAAATTCCTGATGCACCGTTATGAGGGTGAGCTCAAAGCATTGGATCCAAATATAGGAAGGCTACTTGAGCACTGGGACAAGAAATTTGGTCAAGAGAGTCTCATCGTTGTCACCTCGGACCACGGCGAGGAATTTCTTGAGCATGGAGAACTTGGGCATGGAAACAGTCTCTACAAGGAATTGGTTCATGTGCCGCTGATTATTCGCCTGCCTTTAAGTTTACGCGCAGAGGTTAAGCCCAGAGCCGACTCCACTGCTGTGGGCATCGTCGACATCTTACCCACCACGCTTGATGTGCTCGGAATCAGCGCTGTTCCGGATACGGATTTCCTAGGCGTTCAAGGTGAATCCTTACTTCCATGGATGCAAGGCACCGCGCCTGCACCAGCTCGCGGGATCTATGCCACTCAAAACAGACACCAGCGAAGAATATACAGGTGGAGAACCCAGGATCATGCCTACATTAACCGCTACGACCACAAAGGTAAAAAAGCGCCGGTAGGGCGAAGTGAACTCTACAATAAGGCACAGGACTACGATGAGCAGGACGACCTCTTCAAAACGTCACCGCAGATCGCAACAGATAGTCAAAAGGCGTTAAGTAAATTTGTGGAGGAACAAGAAAAAGACCGGGATCCTAAGCCTGTAACGACGGAAGCCAATATTGATGCAATGAAAGCCCTTGGCTACATCGAATAAACGGTTCGCTTCAATTAGATAGACTGAAGTTCCTTGCAGCGGTTTAGAGCTCCAAGTGTATCATTTGCCTTCCTCTCAGCTTCTTCAAATCTCAGCTGATAAGCATGACAAACATCCAGGTCGTTACCGGTTCGGCGCTTACATTCGTCGAAATATCCACGCTGTTTGTCTAGCTCAGCGCCCGCCTTCAAAGCCTTCTTCGTTTCTTTCCGGCACGGAACTGCTATCGCTGCCGGTACTGGGGTGCTCGCTCGTTTATCATCGACCACTGGACGCCCTGCTTCCGCAGCGGCGACATTGTCTGCCTCCTCAAGCTCGCGCTGCTTCATGCCCAGGGCAAACTTAACAATCGCTTCCTTCAAAAACACTGGAGGCTGCCAGCGAACCGTGGCCATGCATAAACTCGCCCCAGGGTCGAAGGTCACATCCTGAACTGTTGAGTGCATCACGGTATGGTTTGCGTAACCGTAAAGAAACGGTGCGCCATCGGATGCTCCCATCGCCTCAGCAACATCACTGCCAATACTGGATTCCTCTTGCGCGAAACGATGCGCTACTGCGGAAGCTGCCCGTTGAACCGCATTTTTACAGGCTATCGTTTGGCTTACGCCTGGGCCCGCGGCGCCCGAAACATAGAGACGTTTGCCATCTTGGTCGAGGATTTCAACGTGTGTCCCCGCCTTTGTGTGTATGCAGCCGACCAGTGCCGCCACTACAAAGACAAGCAATGAACCATTTATCGAGGATTTGATCATGTCGATTCCCTTATGTTCGGCCACTTAGCAGGACCAGGTGGCAGACTACGCTCTGCTGATTCTGAGCACAATGCCTGCGTTGAACGTTAGACTATCTTCGAAGGAATTTCATTCAACATTGGCGAACATTGCTGTTTTCGGCTACTAATTTGCATAGCGGGTGAGATTGGAAGCGCCCGCAGACTTACCTTCCCAGGAGAATGGCTTGATGACCGAGCAGATCAAAACATCCCCAGAAGACTTAGACGCCCTAAAGGCACTGCACGCTGCGCGTGGTAAGATCGAAGAACAGATCGGTAAACGCGTCATTGGCCAAAAAGATGTGATCGAGCATCTACTCATTACACTCTTTGCTGGCGGGCACGGATTGTTTGTTGGAGTTCCTGGTCTCGCCAAGACTTTGCTGATCAATACGCTCTCCGAAGTCCTAGACCTCGGCTTTAATCGAATTCAATTCACACCCGACCTGATGCCCTCCGACATCACCGGTACAGATATCATTCGCCAAGATGCTCAAGGCAACCGGGAATTCCAATTCGTCAAAGGGCCCGTTTTCTGTAACATCCTTTTGGCCGACGAGATTAACCGGACACCACCTAAAACTCAGGCAGCACTTCTACAGGCGATGCAGGAACACAATGTGACGGCCAGCGGTCACACGATGCCACTCTCAGCACCCTTTCACGTCTTTGCGACTCAGAACCCCATTGAGCAGGAAGGCACATATCCACTGCCCGAAGCTCAGCTCGACCGGTTTATGATGATGATGCGGGTTAATTACCCGAGTGCGGAAGAAGAAGCTGAGGTCGTACGCCAGACAACCTCGGGGCAGCCTAAGGACGTCGAGAAGATTCTGGGCCCCAGTGAGATATTGAAGTACCAGGAGCTTGTTTTAAGAGTCCCGGTTGCTGACTCACTTATTAAAGAGGCCGTAGCACTGGTGCGAAAGACTCGGCCATCTGATGAAACGACCACGGCAACAGTTCGCGAATATGTCAGCTTCGGCGCGGGCCCGCGTGCAGCTCAGCACCTGATTTTGTGCGCTAAGGCACGGGCGATTTTAAACGGCCGACCTGCCGTGGACACCGAGGACCTTAGGATGCTGGCTAAGCCAGTCATGCGACACAGGATTATGACCAACTTTCAAGCCGAGGCGAATCGCATTAGTGCAGATGACCTCATCGAAGGGCTTATTGCGGCTTAATGGCAGAGGCTACACCTACGACTCATAACGGCTTCCCTGAACCAGGAACCCTTCTCACTGATGTGGACGGCCTGTTCTTAGCGGCTCGGCAGGCAGCTACAGGTACCCTCACTGGTTTACACCGGTCGTCGCGGCGCGGTTCCTCCATCGAGTTTAGTGAACATAAGCTCTACACGCCTGGCGATGACATCAAACACATCGATTGGCGAGCGTATGCGAAAACAGACAAGCTTCATGTTAAACAATTTGAAGACGAAACCAATCTGCGCATCGAGCTGCTGATCGACCATTCGGGCTCTATGGGGTTTCAAGGTGAACAGCCGCTAAGTAAACTTGAGTATGCAAAGGTTCTGACTGCATCGCTTGCTTATCTGGCACTTCGCCAATCGGACGCCACCGGGCTTGCTACCTTCTCACAACAAATAAACGACCAACTACCACCCAGGTCCAAAAGCAGTCATCTCATGGAAATTATGAGCAGACTTGCCGCGCTCGAGGCTGAAGGCGAAACAGATCTTGCCGCTACCTTAGAGCAGTTTGTTCGCTCAAGGCGCCGGCCAACATTCACAATTGTTGTTACAGATCTCTTGGACCCATCTGAAACTTTGATGCAAATGGTGAGAGCACTCGCTTCACGAAAACACGAAGTCACCGTGCTGCATATTTTAGCACCCGAGGAAATAGAGTTCCCCTACGAAAACCCTGCGATGTTTTCTTCGATGGAGGATTCACGAAAGCTCTTCGTTCACCCGCGCACTTTACGGCAACGGTATGTCAAAGCGATGGCCGAACACCTTAATGCGCGTGAGAAAGAGATGCAGTCGGCACAAATTGATTACCGACTGATACGAACGGATGAATCCCCTCGGCAAGCACTTGCCGACTTTATAAAAAGAAGAATGGGAAAATAGCTCAGCGCTCTGTGGTGTAGATTTCTCCGGCTCCAACTGTACCGATTTCACCGCCCTCAAAGTTAACACCGCCCGTAACCAGGACGTCGCCACCTAAGAGTGTGGTTAGCTCGGTGCTGGCTCTTGCCTTTGAAAGATTGCCTGTGGTCACTTGGGTGGCCAGTGAGCATTCGCTCAAATTGCCGAAAGTCACCATCTCAGCGCTGCGAGTCACTTCACCATTTTCAGTAATGCCACCGGCGAGCAGTGCTCTTCCTGCCACCAAAGCGAACCCCGGAGCTCCTCGAGACTGCGTAAGCTGGAGTGCAGGATCGGCACAAATCACAGTCGACAATGACAGATTGCTTCGATTGAGACTGATAATCTCAACAGACTGAAGTCCAACACCATTCTCAGGTGAACTTACGGCTGCAGAAATACCGCCCGCCACAAAGACGGCATTCTGGTTTGGAACCAAGAGTGCGGCCATGTGGCTCCGCGGAGTCGTCAGCGAGTTGGCTGCATTGATACCTGAGGAGTCGCCAACCGTTATAAATTCGATGGTACCAAT
>JABJBS010000310.1 GCA_018668695.1 Deltaproteobacteria bacterium | reverse complement strand
CGTGTGGATATCATATCGTGCACCCATTTATCTGCTAGATAGCGCGCTACTTCAGATGTATCCGAGGAGATACCCAGGGTATCGAGACCACTTGGCAGTGTGAGTGTTGGCATATAACGATTGATTACTCGTCCAAGTCTCAACTTCAGGTCATTGATCGGTGAAATGGGAACCGCTAATGCAGGGGCACTTAAAATAGCACCTTCGATCATTGAGTGGATCGGTCGTGCGGTGAGGTATCGACCAACCACCGCGCCTCCCATGGAGTGACCCATGATCACAACCCGCGTACACGACGTCGTATCGATCAAGGTGGGCAGAATCTCTTCAAAGTCTGAAACCAAACCGTCTAGGCCTGCCGCATCGCCTCTTTTACCCAGGCTTTGTCCATGACCCCGGCAATCGTAACTTCGTACCTCAAAGCCCAGCTCCGTAAGCCTCAATCCGACCTCTTCATACCGGGAGGCGTGCTCGCCCAGCCCATGATGGATGACCACCAAAGTGCCATTTGGTTCGGCTGGTTTAGGCCAAAGAGCCAACTGGAATGGATGATTCTGACAGTTGTCCCAAACTTTTTTCTGAATAACGCTCTGAGTCATTCCGACTACCTACGCCTCGAATCGCAATAGCTCAAGCCTTGACCGGCGCATAAATAAGTGAAAAATCGAAGAAAGTCCGTGTGGATACAAAGTCTACACTTGTAGGAGTTAGATATGAATAGCTTGGGTCGTCATATTCTTGTGGAATTTTACGGGTGTAGCGAAGAAATCCTTGGAGATGCGGCTCGCCTTGAGAAACTCGTTGTGAAGGCCGCCAAGGACGCTGGTGCAACCGTTCTCAATTCAACCTTTCACCAATTCTCCCCTGTAGGCACCTCCGGTGTGGTGGTTATTCAAGAAAGTCATCTCGCCGTCCACACCTGGCCAGAGTTTCAATATGCAGCGGTCGATCTCTTTACGTGCGGCACATCCATCGATCCTTGGGACTCTTTTGAAAGTCTACGCAAAGGGCTCGAATCAACTTACGCCTCTCCTCTCGAAATGCTTCGCGGTCAATTCGGGCTCTTGCCCAAAGTAGAGTACGACGGAGAATTTGAAGATGAGGCGGCGAGTATAAACCCCGCCTATAAACGCAATGTGTGGTTTACCGAATGGGGTCAAGACAGTGGACTTTCGCTACGACACCGAGGCGACAAGCTCGTCGACCACAAGTCTCCATTTCAAAAAGTTGAGGTCTACGACACATACAAATACGGTAAAATGCTAACGCTCGATGGTCTCATTATGACCACAGAAAAAGATGAATATGTTTACCACGAGATGATTGCCCATCCGGCGATGCAAGCCCACAAGCAAGCCAAACGCATTCTTATCATTGGCGGTGGCGATGGAGGAGTGGCCCGTGAGCTACTTCGCTATGATCATGTCGAAGAAGTTGTCATTGCAGAAGTCGATGAAGTGGTCATCAAGACCGCTCGCGAACACTTTCCGAAAATAGCGTCCAGTTTTGCACACCCAAAGGCAACATTAGAAATCGGCGACGGCATGCAATATGTTAGCAAATCGCAAGATGCTTCTTTCGATATCGTTATTGTAGACTCGCCAGATAGAGTTGGGCCCGCCGAAGGACTTTACTCTGAAGACTTTTACAAAAACATTCACCGCATCCTCAAGGATGACGGAATCATGGTAGCTCAGAGCGAATCTCCTCGATTCAACGAGCACGTATTTGTAGGAATCGCGAAGTGTCATCGGGAACTATTCGGAAAAGATCATGTTTGGACTTACCTGGCTTTTGTACCAACTTACACCACAGGCATGTGGGCGTTTTCTTTTGCATCCAAAGGTTCCCTAAAGCCATCGAGTGTTGATACCGAGGCGGCAACTGCTTTTTCTGAGAAGAATGATCTTCAGTACTACAACGAGCAAATCCACAATGCCGCATTTGTCTTGCCGACTTATGTGAAAAAAATGTTGAGTGAATAAGAGGCCCTAGCTTAGGGCCCTGTTTTGAGACAGAACATCTTTGATATCTACTTTCAAATCAGCCATGAGCTTCTCAAAGCGATCCATCCCTCCATCGGGGTGATACTTCTTAACCGCCGCTACGATGTCAGACTTCGGCTTCATTTTTTTAACTTCAGCCACATAAATGCGGGTCATCATTTCCACAAAATGGGTTTCCTTCATTCTCCATTTGTGACGTTTATTTTCGGGTTTCTCACGGTTGGCTGATTCAACATACTCGTTGATAATATTTAAGAACCATTTTTTCCGTTTGGGGTAGTTCGCAAGATGAATCGACATCTGAGCATATACGCGATTTGCAAGCTCCGCGGCTTCCTCATCACGATACAGCCGTCGCCAAAACTCAGGATCGACGAGGTCTTCACGCGTATCCTGTAACCGTTCAACAATTTCAGCACACGATTTTCGATACTCCCTGTAGGCCTGCACGCCGATTAAAAGCCGGACTCCCTCTAAGAATCCGGGAATCATCCAGCGAGGAAGCGCACCCTGCTTCAAGCTCCGACCGGAAGGCTCAAATATCAGTTTCTCAAATCGCTCAACCAGAATACGGCTAAATGCATCACGCCCAAACTTTTGTATTTCATCGATATTAATCGCCCGCTTCACCTTCTGAGGGAAGATTTCTGGACGTTCTTTTAATGCGGTGATGATTTTTTTTACATCTTCTTCAGTGAGAGCTTTCTCTTTGTCTTGGATGTACTCGATCAGGGAAGTCTGAGTAATATCGAGAAGCTGATGCAACTCTCTGAGAACAAGCTGAGCCTCAACTACGGAATTTCCATTGCCCGCCATGACTACCTAACTGAGAATGGGGAAAACCAAACCAAAATGCTTCACTATCATATTAACAAGGCAACTCAGTGCGAGTCATTAGAAAAATTAGTACTGAAATTCAGAAACGATACGTTGTAACTCTTCCGCAGTCGTTGCCATCGCCTTGGCAGACCGGAGTAGTTTAGCTGAGTGTTCCGCATTACCTTGGGCTGTATCCGCTACGTCCCGAATGTTTTCCGCGATGTCCCCTGTAATATTACTGGCTTGCACAATCGTGCTGCCTACCTCATTTGCTGTGGTCGCCTGTTGCTCCACAGCTCCAGCGATAGCGGTTTGATTGCTATCTATCTGGTTGATGATTTTACTAATATCACCGATTGCATCAACAGCAGCATGACTGCTGGCAGCAATCGACTCAACCAGCTTTCGAACATCATCGGTCGCCTTGGCTGTTTCCTTGGCCAGTTCCTTAACTTCGTTTGCAACAACCGCAAACCCCTTACCTGCCTCTCCCGCACGCGCTGCCTCAATTGTTGCGTTAAGCGCCAAGAGGTTCGTCTGTTCTGCAATCGAAGAAATCACCTTCAAGACGTTATCAATTTTACCGCTGCTCTCTTCAAGTTCAACCACCGTTGACGTCGTCTGATTCGCAGCATCAACAGCTGTTCTAGCAACCTCTGAAACCTCGTGAACATTCCGAGAGATTTCGCCAATAGAGATTTCCATCTGCGTCACGCCCTCGGTAGCTCGCTGCACGTGACCGCTTACTTCCGTACTACCATCTGACGCCCTCAGCGATTGTTCGGAGGTTGCCAGTGTGGTCGTTTCGAGATCGCCACTGATGCCGTTGAGTTCACGGGATGCAATCGTCACCGATTGAGCTTGTTCACCAATGCGCCGGAGGGAGTTTTGGAGTTTGTCAGCAAACAGATTGAACCACCTGGCCATTTCGCCAAGCTCATCGCGAGTATCGATCTCCAAGCGCTGCGTGAGGTCACCCTCGCCCTCTGCGATGTCCTGCAGGCGTGCAACCATGTTGCGGATAGGACGAACCATCCTGCCTGCCATCACCCAAAATAACGAACAACCTGTCATAATAATCAGCAGGCCAACAGAGATCGTGACTTTGCGAGATTCAGAGATTGCCTCGTCAACTGCATTCAGCGATAGGCCTACGGCAACCAAGCCGATCTGATTACCCCCGGATGCAACCGGTTGAATGGCTAAAATCGATTTGTCACCATGGGTTAGCTGTTGTTTATCGGAGAACTTTACGTTGGGCCTGTCACCTTCGAATGACTTATCTTGCCATGAAGCGAATTCAGTATCTTCGCCTGAATAAACCACAACGAAGTCGACGCCATCAACCTTGCCAAAGGGCTTTAGTGCATCGGCCGTCGCATCCTTGTCATCAAACTCAAGACCGCCTGCCACGGCATTCGCGGCCAGGGTCGCCATTACCATAGCCTTATCCTCTAGAGCTTCTTCCACATGAGCCGCTTCACGGCTAGAAAAGAAAACAACAGTAAACAAGGCCACCGTAGATAAGATAGCCGCCAAACCCGCAATTAACTTTTGTACGAATCCCATTTGCATTCGAAACAAATTCCCCATTCGGTGAACACACTGTTCACATCATTATCGAATCACCTTTGTGAGTTTAAGAAAACTAGGCGCAAACGCATGGCCCTCCGCTTTTGCTCTTCCGAGGTTCACGGTGATCACCATTTTCCCACTCTTATCCATCACACCAACGGACACAGCACCGCCTTCAACCAAGCTGTTATCACCTGTAATTGAAAGGATTTTATTCGATTTTAGTAAAGGCGCCAGAGCATCATTGGACTTCAGGATATAGACGACGTTAATTCCACCAAGACTCCCGGCGGCATCTGCCTCTCCCACGGCCTTCGTTTTAAGCCCACGTCCCGAAAAAGCGGTCATCATTGCCTCGACGTCTGCTTTGGTCGCATCGTCATAAATACCCAAGACTTTCACTTTTTTACCCCGGAAGGCTTTCGCGAACTTAAAGACCTTCGCAAACACGCCCGTCTGAGCTTTTGGGGATGCCTTCGTTTGGGCATACACCGGTGAAGCTGCCGCTACACACACTCCTAAAATGAATGCTCTAAGTATTCTAAATCTCAACTGCTCCCCCTTCAAAACATACGCAATATGCGATGTTAAGGACGGCTGTAGAAGGCATTTACCCAATGAAAGTAAAGCTTAGCGCTCCCACCGAATGAAACGCAACGAACTGACCCCGAATAGGGACCAGCCCCACTCTCACACGCCAACAAAGACCAATGAAAACAGCGCACTAAAGGGACGACCTGCTCATAAATGTTATTTCATTCCAGCACATAATTTTTATCCCAAACATGTTCTCCAGTGTAGGACGATGTGCTCGAAACCGAGCGGTCAGAAAAGTCTGAATCACTTTTCTCAATTTGCTACTGACTAATTGTAATCCCAACCTATCGTGAATTGTTACAGCCTCGGCACCCTGCTAAGATTAAACGACGTCTTAAACACCAATTTACCGGTACTTGGTATCGAAGAGATATCGAGGAAGGCGAGCCCATCGGGGAGGGCAACAGCTATGAACATTATTCAACGGTCATCCATTATTGTTTTTGCATCCATCTTTTTTCTATCGACTCAGCCCGCCCTTGCACAAGATGCACCGGCCGAAGAAGCAGCACCAGCTGAAGAAGAAGCACCCACTGGAGAGGCTGCACCAGCTGAAGAAGAAGCACCAGCTGAAGAAGTTGCGCCCGTCCTCAAAACAGTCGTCGTTCCGGCCAATACCGACACTGTGAACCTATCCCCTTATTTAGATTATTTTGAAGATGCCGAAGGAAAACTCACCATCGAAGAGGTTAGTGCCAATGGCTTCCAGAGTAAGTTTCAGTCACTCGACGAAGGAGTCGATGTTGCAAACTTTGGTTTAGGACTGACCTCGGCCTTCTGGTTCAGAGTTGTTGTTGAAAACATGAGCGAAACCATTCAGTGGGTGATCGAGGATGATTATGCAGCACTCGACTCCATCTATTTCTACCAAAAGGACGCTGATGGAAACTGGCAAGTTCAAAAATCAGGTGACAGCGAGCCCTTTCAAGGGCGTTACTGGAATCACCCCAATCCAAACTTTTCTTTCGAACGCTGGGAAGGTGACACCACACCCGTATTTATCCGTGTTGTCACTACGGGCAATATGAAACTACCACTGAAACTCTACAGTGAACGTGCCTTTGGCCTAAAGAGCATGGATGAGCTTTTCGGCTCAGGCGTCTTTTACGGCATCTTCCTCGTCATGATTATCTTTAACGGCTTGATGTTCATCCCGCTGCGCGACGTCAATTACCTGCTCTACGTTGGCTTCCTTTCTCTTTTCTTACTCTTCCAGATGAACTTGCTTGGACATGGCTTTGAGTACTTGTGGCCCAACTCGCCTCACCTCAATAACCTCACCCTGCTCTTCTTTATCTTCTCGGCCTTTTTCTGTGCTCTGGAGTTTACGAGGAGGTTTAACTTGGCGGAGCAATACAGTCCCAAGTTCAACAAGGTCCTCAAGATATTTGCGTTAATCATGCTGGCGCTTTCGTTTGTGCAGTTTGTTGCGCCCTACAAGGTCATGATCAAGGTTGTGATTGTACTGTGTCTTGTTGGGTCTTCAACGATCGTTGCAGCGGGCATCTCGTGTATGAAAGCAGGTTTTCAACCCGCCCGATTCTTTGTCGGTGCATGGGGTATCTTTCTCGTGGGAGTTGTCCTCTTTGCTCTGGTTACCGCAGGAAGAATTCCATCGAACCCAATCACCGAGGGCTCGTATCGATTCGGCGCTACCATCTTGGTCACCTTCCTCGCCTTGGCTCTGGTTGACCGTTTAAGATTTCTCCAGGAACGTGGAGAAGGTTGATTCAGTACAACTTAAAATTGGGGCTCGCCGTTACCATCCTCATGTGCTTAAGCGGTGCGGTGGCAAACGCCGAGAGTGGCTCAACCCTATGGCTTAAAACCTGTTCCGCCTGCCACGGAGTAGACGGTTCAGGTCAAACGCCCATGGGTAAAAGAATGCTGCTCCCCGACCTTCGCAATGAAAAGGTTCAAAAGTCTCTCACCGATGAAATGATTCAAAGTGCTCTGTTCAATGGGCTCAAACGCAAAAAAGATGGCATGTTAAAAATTATGCCTTCCTACAAACACCTATCGGAAGCGAATCGGTTGCTTTTACAAAAACACCTGAGAACCTTTCGGGTAGCGAAGGCCCCCCAGGCGGCGCCCGCACAAAAGGCCAAGCCCTAATCCGACCAGGAGCTTCCTAAAACGCCTCAAGCATCTGGTGTTACTTACCTTTTCGAATCTAACCTCCATGATTCTCCAGAAGAAAAAGCGCTAAGCACTACTTCCCGGCCCGCAGTCGTTCTGCTAGTTTGCCGGCGAGGGAGAGCCAGTCATGAAATCAATAATATTCAATTTAAGCCTTTTGACCGCGGTCTGCGCCGGCTTGATGGGTTGCGCCCCAGCGTTGCAGACCCAAAGTGTAGAAGGCACTGGCACCGTTCAAAAAGGTGCGCCCTTCGAAACTGACCGGCTGGACCCCAACGTCGTACCGCAAGCCTATAAAGTGCACTTGTCTATCGATCCCAAGGCTGCAGACTACAGCGGGCACGTCTCAGTAGAACTCGCCCTTAAAAATGAGCAAAAAACAATTTGGCTTCATAGCTTAAAACACGAAATTGAATCGGCCCACTTTGTAGACGATAGCGGTCAAAGCCACTCAATGAGTGCCACCCGAGATGAGACTCATGAAGACTGGCTAGGGCTTACACTAACCAACACACTCAGTGCCCAAAATGGGACTTTGAATATCAAGTTCACGGGCACCATGGCCAATCCGCTCTTTGGAATGTACCGCGTTGAATCGGAAAAGCGCTGGTACATCTTTAGCCAAATGGAAGCATTGGGTGCGCGCGAAGCATTTCCATGCTTTGACGAACCAAGGTTTAAGGTCCCATTCACGGTGAGCCTCACGGTTCCATCAGAGACCAAGGCATTCTTCAACACACCCTCTGAATCAGTTGAAATCAAAGGCACACAAGCCACACATCATTTCGCCAAGAGTAAACCACTTCCCACCTATTTATTAGCACTCGCCGTTGGCCCCTTGGATCTTCTCCACAACCCGGCAGACGACATTACACGCCCCGATGGAAGCAAGCTTCGGGTCCGTATCATTACCGCACACGGTAAATCGCAAAAAGCGAAAATGGCACTGCGTGAAACTAAGAAACTGGTCGCCATCATTGAAGACTATTTTGGCATGCCCTATCCCTACGAAAAACTGGACCTTGTCGCGGTACCTGATTTTGAAGCTGGAGCCATGGAGAACCCAGGACTCATTACATACCGCGACTCGCTCTTGCTATTTGAGGAAGACACCGTCACTGAGCGTCAACTCGCTGGATACGCCAATACCCATGCCCATGAGCTCGGCCATATTTGGTTTGGAGATCTTGTGACCATGCCCTGGTGGGACGACCTTTGGCTTAACGAGGCCTTCGCAACTTGGTTTGCAGGAAAAGTCGTCTCCAAGTATCGCCCCGACTGGCAAAACAAAATTGGCGCACTCAGCTGGTTCACCTGGGTTATGGAACAAGACTCCAATCCCAAGTCTCGTAGAATACGTGAGCCGATCAAAACCCGTGGGGATATCGATAATGCCTTCGATGGTATTACCTATGGAAAAGGTTACGCAGTGCTCGCAATGTTTGAAAATCTCATTGGCGAAGAGGCATTTCAAAAAGGCATTCGCCAGTACTTAAAAGACCATGCCTGGGGTAATGCGACGAGTTCTGATCTCATCTCCGCTCTGGAGAAAGCATCGGGTCGAAAGGACTTCGCAGCTTCATTTAAAACTTTCCTGGAACAGCCCGGCGTACCCTTGGTTTCGATTGAACCTGGCCAATGCAACAACAACATGCTTGAACTGACAATCAGTCAAAAACGTTGGCAACCGCTAGGTGGTGCTACTCTTAGCCAGCAGAACTGGCACACGCCAATTTGCTTGAAAGCAGGCACAGACGGCGAAAAGACATGCACCATTCTAAAAGAATCTTCTACTAAAATTCAATTGCCGGGCTGCCCTGATACCGTTGTGCCCAATCCCGGAGGAGTAGCTTACCTGCTCTGGAGCATGCCTACCGATTCACTCAATCAGCTTCTTAAGAAGTTAAAAGATGCACCAGAGATCGACCGAGTAAGCGCCGTTGGTAATATTCGCCTGCTCTATCAGTCTGGTGAACTTTCCGCTGCCGATCTGCTTACCATTGCACCCGCCATGTTGTCCGATAAGAGTGCCCGCGTGCGCAACAGTGCACTAAGCCTTCTCGGTACGCTCAATCCTCTTGTAAGTGCTGATTTCCGACCTCAATGGAACGCTTGGTTGGGTAAACTCATACAACCCTTGGTAGATGAACTTGGCTGGGGCGATGATAACGAAAAATCACCCAAAGAGGTTTGGGACCTTCGTAAGAAGGTTCTGGCAATCGCCGGCAATCAAGCTTCTCTCCCAAGCGTTGTGGCGGAAGCCAAAAAGCGCAGCGAATCATTTCTTCAAGGTAAAGAGATCAAGCGTGAGTTAGCATCAACTGCCCTTACGATTTACGCCAAGCACAGCGAGCCCAAAGTCTTTAAAGAAATGCAGATTGTCTTTGAGGGGGAGACCGACATTTTTAGAAGAAACGTTCTGCGAAGTGGTCTGGCTTCGTTTTCCAACACCGAACTTGTTGAGCCTATTATTTCCTACGCTTTTTCCGATGCTCTGCGAGATAATGAAAGACAGAATTTTATTTTCGCGCCTAACCGTAATTACAAAACACGAGATCTGGCCTGGAAAACAGTAAAAACAAGGCTTAAAGAAATTCGAGAATTGCTACCTTCACATTCAGCCAAGTATCTCCCCTACCTGCTCAGCTCCCATTGCTCCAAGGATGCCCTAAGTGAACTCGAGACTGTGTTTGAACCATGGGTAAGCGGTCCGGAAGCCAACCGTATCGAAGGGCTCGGCCGCCATGTTTCGGCAACTCGCAACAGACTCGAACGGTGCCTCGCATTACGCGACAAGAATCAACTCGCACTTTCCAAAATGGTTCAGAACTAACCAAACAATTTTCATGGGGGAAAATCATGACGCCACGCCCACTGGCATTCATTCTTATTTCATTATTACTCACGGCATGTGGAGCGTCAGACACTGGCCCTGCAACTTCTCCAGACGAACCAGCTCAGTCAGGTAACACTGCACCCAACGCTGACGAAAGTGACCCATCAGCCGCTGCAGATGATCCTGCAGACCCTGCTGAGAATTCGGACCCGTCCGACGCCTCGGATGCCACAGAGGCAAATGATGACCCTGCAGATACCGATGAATCCGATGTTACTGATACGGAGCCTGAACCAGATCCCATCGACCCCGCCTGCGACGTCGACCAAGATGGATACGCAAGCTATGAATGCGGCGGTGATGACTGCGAAGATGGGAACTTCTATGTCAATCCAGGTCAACTAGAGTATTGTGACTTTCTAGATAACGACTGCAGCACCATTATCAACGACGGTATTACTTGTAACGTCTATGCTCACACCGCCTCCACGCTCTATGAGGTCGAACCATTTCTGGGAACCATTACAGAGATATCTACAGTACCCGGCCTTTTCGATTTTGATACAAGTACGGAAGGTATTCTATATGGGATTACCCCCAGCAGCCTTTACGTCTACGATGAGGAAACAGTCACATGGTCCATCGTAAGTTCCATCTCAGGAATGGCTGGTACAGCCAACGGGTTTGCAATCGACTCGACAGGTCGCGCATTCGCAACCTCTGGGAGTAATGCCTACTCGGTGGATCTCACCACGGGTACGTTTGAGCTTGTTGGTAATATGGGCTCCCAATTCAACTCCAGCGGAGACTGCGTCGTCGATAAAAGTGATGGTCTCTTTATGACCTCCAACGGAACTGGCGCCACCAATGGCGATGACCTCGTTCAAATCAATACCACGACGGGTGCGGCCACTGTGGTAGGCAGTACTGGATTTTCTGGAATCTATGGCTTGACGGCCGCGTGGGGAAATATGTTTGGCTTCACAGGATCTGGCCAGCTCATCCTACTAGACAGCGAAACATATTCAGGCACCTTGTTGCATCAGTTCCCAGGCCTCTCATTCTATGGCGCCGCCAGCAGCCAAGTTCGTTAAAGATTCGCTATCAAATAGCTCACGCCTCTCTAACGATCTCTTATTTGCAAGCTCTAAAGGGCCATGTAAGCCGTTCTAAGTGAATCTTGTACGAAATCGATGGCGACCATGATGTTCAAGAGAAAAGCGCTGCTAAAGCCTCACCAAGCCCATACAAAGAATTCAAATTGGCGCTGATTCATCGTCGAAAAAATTGGTGTCGTGCTCAGCTCTTGACCATCTGGAGCAATAATTGATTCAATAAGATGTGGAAACGTCGTATTCGCATAGCTTTCTTTCAGCCGTCGACCGTCATGCATACCCTCTGGCAAATGCTTTAGCTCCCGTTCTACTGGGGCAAGTAGGGTTCTCTTCAGCAGGTTATCCGTATCTCGAAGCCGATCTCTTCAGAAGCTTACGAGATACACTTCCACTTTTGTTCCAAGGCGGACAAGTGGTTCGCGACACAGTGGACATGCTCTGTGAAGTATCCGCGCCACATCTCAATATAGATGCACACGCCAACCTCGAGTCTGCCGCCAAAGTTGTTCGCACCATTCTCAATACTGCTGCAGTAACCGCCCCGCCCGATCTTTGGCTCTTACGACAGGTATTCCAAACTTGGCAAAAAATCGGATTGATTGAAGCGGTTCTATCTCAAGAAGGTATTAGTCCCGAAAACTGCGGACTCTTAGAAAACGAAATCAAAATCGACCTCAAATTCCTGCTCTCGCGGGGCTATCTGGTTGAGAGAGGTGGGCGCTACCATACCTCCACCGAGCCCCGTGTGCTGACGTTGCTTCAAAAATCGCAGATCGACACGTTACCACTGCCCTTTTCTACTCCCGGTGAATGGACAAGATTTTTTAACCAGGAATCTTTGGACCCTGCCACCACAAAGCGGCTGGCCGATTTCCTAAGGGCACCAGGCCCGGAAGTTATCCCCCGAGAGCACTGGTCCGCTACATGGGACGAAATCAATTTGGGCTACCGCTGGGTACCTGTACTGCTTGGTATGCACCAAAGCCCTTGTTCCTTGGCACTGGCTTCCGGAAACCCAATCAACGAAATTGAAAAACAGTGGCGCGACACACCTATTGGAACACCCCTCATCAAGTTGCTCCAAAATGCGGGAGTCGCAAAGTACCTAGACGGGTCCTTTGTACCTACGAGTATAGGGCGGCGCGTCTTTGCAAGAGCGACAGGTCCCTTTGGTATTATCCAAGCTTATCAACCTTACATGGACCACCTGGAGGAGATTCTCAATAAAGGTCGGCAACAGGTACACGTCCAGCGAGGGCCAAACGTCGCCGCAAGTCAGCTTGCCAATCGTTCCTCTTTTGAGAAAATCAATGAGTCCTTGGATAGTTTCTGTAAGGATACCGGATTTTCATACAATCTATACATCGAGCATGCCTTGGGACGCGGCGAAGCTACCCGCCAAAGATTTGAAAAGAATGGCAACACCATTTCCTACGTGGGAGCTGATTTAGAACAGGCATCGATAGACAGTGCTCAGGCAGAACAACGCAAAGGCCATTTACCTAAAGAGATGTGCTTTTTGTCTGGTGCAGACATAGGTCAGCCTCAAATCCTCCTCAGCTACCTCAGAGAGAGAGAGCTTTCCCCCAAGTATGGTGTGATGATTGTAGGAAACGGTTTTCATGAGGTTCGTGGACAAACCGATGAACGGGTTATCGATATATTTAGAGGTTATCACGACGCCGGGCTGATTTTACTTTTTACGGAAGAGAGCGCACTGAGTGTGGAGCATCTGCTCGAAACCGCCTGGAACACATATCACGCCGGTTTTAAATACGTTCATGAGCGTTCAGGTCAAGGTCTACGACCTGCACGCAAAGGGCCAGGCCCCGAAATGGGACCAGAGCTGCCGATGAGCTGGCATCAATGTGCTAGCCATGCCGGATATTTTCCGTTGGATAATTATACCACCCGAACTCGAACCATTTTCCCTTACGCACCTCAAGACGGATTTAATCCAGCCATCAGCGTAAACCATTTCTTTATTCCGGGAGCGCTCGCTCAGGAACTGGAACTCATATAGCAAATCGGTAAGTTTAGAGACTCTCAAGCCTTGGCGTGGCGTGTATCCAGCTCCGAGATACGTCTTGCCATCTGACTGGCTACGTCAATCATCAAAGATGGCCGCGCTTGTATTAAGCGAGCAAAATCTTGATGTGTTGTAAATTGACACTCACAAATTTTCGTTGCTTCTACACTTGCAGCACGCGACTCACCGGTAAGAAAAGACATCTCACCGAAAAGCTCGCCTGAATGAATTTCGCCCACAACGGCGTCATCTACTTTGACGACGGCGTGGCCTCGAGTCATCACACCAACATTGGTCGCAGGCGAACCCTCCTCCAATATAATGTCTCCTGGTTGAAACACCGCAAAACGCAATGCGGGACGAATCTCACCACCGGCCAAATCTGCGCAAAGAGACTCTAAGGCATCCACGTACAATGACTGAAAACGAATATACTGATTCAAGTGAGATTCATTTTTGACCAAGGCTTTACTCAATGCCTGATCAGACAAAACAGTAAGAGTCGCCGCAAAATCTCCGATGACTTGAAGTTTCTGAGCGGCGCAATCAGCCGGAACCCGAAAGAACTCCTTGGGTGAGATAATGCAAAGAGTACTGCCTTCAAGTGTTGCCTTTAAGTAACCTTCCGAGAGATAGACCCAATTGTCCTCTAGAAGTGAAGTCAGTTCCTGACCAGCTTTTGTTTCGTGCTTAGGGCCGGCATCAGAAAGCGCCAAGCCCAGAGATGATCCCAAACGTTTAATCCCCGCTTGTCTTTTCTCAGCAGCGGTACTCAGTTCCAATTCTGGAAGCATCTTGGTTTACACTTTCTTCTTCACTGGAGCCGGCGGTGGCGGTCCTTTTTTAACCACAGGAGCAGGTGGCGGCGGACTTGAAAAAACATTCTCGCGGTCGTCAATTGGCTCTCCCGTAAAGAACTGCTTGTTGTCTTTACGGTTAAATACTTTATAGCTGCGCCAAGTTAAGCTGCCCAAGATGTACTCAACATCATCTGTTGTATTGCCTCGAAGCGGCAAAAGGCATTGTCGATACCGAATCAATAAGCCGCGTGAGTTCACAAATTCAGATTCCTCATCCGAAGCCTTGGATGATTCAATTACGCACTCAAGCTTCATTTGTAGCTGCTCGCGGTAGGTACCCACCAGCTGGTCATAAACCTCTTCGGCGGTTTCATCCACGCCGTATGCCAGAGTAATGGCAGGGCCTAAAAAACAATGCTTGAAACGTTCGTTGCCTGCATTCTCAAGTACCTCGACCATGAAAACATGGTCGATCACCTCATCGATGCAGCCTAGGTCGACGTCGCCCTCTCGGGGAATGCTCCCTCCCTGGCAGAGGCCGTCCCAGTACTCTCCAAGTATCTCTGAAACTCTTCGTTTTTGTTCCTTATTTTCCATCGGTAACCTTTTCCATCATCATCATAGCCCCGGCTGGCCCGTCGAAGAAACCCCCTCGTCACCCTTTCGATACCAGAACCTCCGAACTCAACCTCTTCATCGTGGCATGGGCATCCAAATCATCTAAATTAATTAGAAAAATCGTAACGTTGTGCAAGCGCCGGAGCACCTCGCTTGCCATAGAAGAACAAGCCCACTAATGATGTGTATCTGATCATATTGCGAAGAGGAGGGGTGGATGGAAGCCGCGAAAGAGCAAGTCCCAGCCGTAGAAGGCTGGTTCACAATGGACAGCGAGAATCCCCAGCTCATTGGTAGCCACTGCACGAGTTGCAAGACCTATTATTTCCCGAAGGAAACTCATTTTTGCAAAAATCCGGAATGTACAAGTTCGGAACTTGAGGAAACAAAGCTCAGTACCGAAGGTGTCCTCTGGTCATTCACCAACAACTGCTACGCCCCGCCCGAGCCCTACATCAAGGCTGATCCATTTGTTCCCTATGCAATCGCGGCCGTTGAGCTACAGAAAGAAAAAATGGTGATTCTCGGACAAATCGTCGAGGGAGTTCAGGTTGAAGACTTACGGGCCGGTATGACCATGAAATTAACACTCGCATCGCTCTATGAAAAAGACGACCAGCAATTCATGGTCTGGAAGTGGCAACCCGTGAGCAGTGGAGAATCCCAATGAGTCATGACGTCGCGATTCTCGGAGCCGGTATGCATCCCTGGGGAAAATGGGGACGCAATTTCACTGAGTATGGCATTGTTGCCGCGCAGGCTGCCTTAAAAGATTCCGGACTCGATTGGACAGATGTCCAATTCATCTCAGGAGCGAATACGCTACGCTGTGGTTACCCGGGCAACATTTCCGGTGCAACCTTCGCACAAGCGCTTGGCTGGTCGGGTGCACGTGTTTCAAGCTGCTACGCTGCTTGTGCTTCGGGTGCCCATGCAATCAACAATGCCCGCGCACAAATCCTTGCAGGACTTTGCGACGTTGCACTGGTCATTGGTTCCGATTCCGCACCCAAAGGATTTTTTGGGCCCGCCAAAGGAGAACGACCGGACGATCCGGACTGGCTTCGATTTCGACTCCTCGGCGCAACCAACCCTACCTACTTTGCACTCTACGCCAGACGACGTATGGAGATTTACGGCGCCACCGAAGAGGACTTCGCACAAATCAAGGTCAAAAATAGCGAGCACGGATTCAACAACCCCTACGCGCGTTACAAAAAGAAATTCACACAAGAAGAAGTTCTCGCATCACCTATGGTGGCTGATCCACTGAGGCTTTTTGAAATCTGTGCAACCAGTGATGGGGCAGCAGCACTTGTATTATGCAGCATGGAATTTGCTAAAAAGCATACAACGAAGCCTGTACGTATCGCGGCTGTGTCCACTGTAACACCTCGGTTTCCCAATACTGTCATCGAAATGCCAGCCTTTTCCACCGATTCAGCCGCGGGAATGGCTCCGCCTGATATCCTATTCCGGGATTCCATCGCTCACGCAGCATACGAAGAAGCTGGAATTGGCCCTGAGGATCTAAGTTGTGCAGAGGTTTATGACTTATCATCTGCTCTTGAACTTGATTGGTATGAAAATATTGGGCTCTGCAAACCCGGTGAGGCCGAGGGGCTTCTTCGTGACGGTGAGACCACCCTTGGAGGTCGTATCCCGGTCAATCCAAGTGGTGGATTGGCATGCTTTGGTGAAGCCGTTCCAGCCCAGGCAATTGCTCAAGTTTGTGAGCTTACCTGGCAACTCAGAGGCGAAGCTGAAGGCCGCCAAGTAGAAAATGCACAAGCAGGCGTAACCGTAAACCAAGGGCTTTTTGGCCATGGTTCTTCTGTCATCGTTAAGAAGTAAGCTTTTAAGATGCCCGCACCAGAGACTTACTCGGGTGTTTTAGTCTTCCAACGTCCGCCCCGCTGAACCGCCGCCAACTGGCAACCACAGCTCAAATCGAGCACCACCGAGTTCTTTATCGTCTAATACGACTAAGCTACCATTATGCTCATGCACCATACGCCGGGCAATCGTTAAACCGAGTCCGGCCCCGGCTCCCGCAGGCTTTGTCGAGAAAAACTCTTCAAAAACCGACTCCCGCATCTCCTCGGCGATTCCGTCACCATTATCGCTTATTGCAACAACCACGCCCAAGCGCCCGTCTCGCTCCTCGGCAAGTGTTTCAATCGAAATTTTCCCAACAAAGTTGGTCCCACCTGCCAAAGCGCGTTGATGTTTCTGCTGAAGCACCTCAGCGGCGTTAAATAAAATAGCTGTAACCGATTGCCCTACTCGGCTTCTGTAACAACACAGAGTTGGTACCTCATTAAAATGAGTGGTCACTTCGTTAAGTTCAAGTGTGGCCTGAGTAAGAGTCATGCACTCACGAATTAGGTTATTCACATCTACATCAGGCATTGCCGGTGGCACCTGTTGTAAATGATTTCGAAGTGCCTCGCTGATCTCCGTTAAACGCGCAACCGCAGTCTTATTCTGCTCAAACGACTCTTCCATGCGACCCAGGCGCTTATCAAAGCTATTCCGAATTTGCTTTGCTTCCGATGAGTCATCCAAAATAGAGAAAAGTTCGTCCTGTAAACTATTGAGTTCCTTATTGAGATTTTCTCCAGCAGCTTGAACCATCCAAATAGGATTTACGATTTCATGCCCCACTCCAGCGACCATTTGCCCTAAGGCAGATAACCTCTCCGCATGCACAATCAGGTTTCGAGCATGCTTAAGCTCCACATCGGTGTCTCTTCGCATCTCGTCCCGGGCTTCTTCAAGCTCCATGGTTCTTTCACGAACCGCCGCAACAGCACGACTTTCCTGTTCTGCGACACGAAAACTCTCGCGCATATCTCTGACTAATAAAACAAATCCACCATCATCCTCGCCGCCGAGAGAGCTTAAATTGGCAGCACTCACTGCAGCAGGAATGCGCTCTCCCGAAACACTGATCAAAGAGACGGTCATTCCGGATACAGTATGGTCCTGCAAAGCGCTTTCGATACCGGTTAAGTGAATCAAATCATCGGTGGCAACCATCTCCCTGAGTGGGCGCCCCACGTAATCAGCAGAGTCACCTCCCAAAAGCCCCAGCATCGCATCATTGATTCGCTTCACGACTTCATTTTCATTCAGAACGATTAACCCATCGGCCATCGAGGAGAGCACATTCTCGAGAAACACCTTAGATGCAGAAACTCTAAGTCTCGCCTGCTCCAAAGCCTGGCGATTTTGGTAAAGTTCGAGATGGGTTTTGACCCGAGCAACCAATTCTCCGGGTCGAAATGGTTTCGTAACGTGGTCATTTGCGCCAGCATTCATGGTTTGAACGACCGTATCGACACTTGACTGACTGGTTAACATCAGGACTGGAACTTCTTGTTTCTCCTGATCTGCTTTTCGCTTGAGTAAGAGAAACTTATAGCCGTCGGCTCCAGGCATCACCACATCACAAACCACCAAGCTTACCGGATTGTTCAACAGAAGCCTGTAGCCTTCAATCCCGTCGCTCGCCTCCAGGCATGTTTCAAACAAGGCTGTGGGTTGTAGTGCCGCCCAAACTTCAGTGCGAACGACTTCCGAATCGTCAATAATGAGCAAGATATGGCCCATGGTGATCACGCGTTTCAATTGATGAGAGAAACCATGCCGGGAGTAAAACTAAAGAATCAACCCCGCGCCCTTTAATTATGACTAATTATAGGGACCTGGGCAATCTCAAAGAATAGAAGTACAATTGACCGATTACCGAAAGCCTTAAGCTTGGCCTTCAAAAGCTCAAATTAAGCCGACTCATTATTTTTTCGAGGGCTGAAGCAGCCCCCACAAACGTAAATCCCCGTGACAACCCAATCTCGGTTGTCACGGGGACTAACACCTTCCAGACTCCTTGAAGAGTCTCCTTAATTACAGCTGTTGCAGAAGAGGTCACCTGGTTCGCACCCTGCACAGGAGCTTCTATAACCAGCGTGCCATACGGAGCCACTGTACTTATTCCAGTAGCGCTTCGTCTTCTGCGTACTGTAGCTGTCACAGCTACCCCACCAATCTCGGGACGCACACACACTGTCGTAGTTGTAACAAAACCACGCAGAGTTAAACGGATTAAACACACCAACAATGACTGTTTCAGGCCATGGTCCCCAGAAACTATTTGCGTCGTAGAGATCGGAGTCTACACCGCAAGAACCATGTGAGCTTGAGTCGTATCCATAACCGGAATCGTGTCGCCGACAGCTACCATCGGCTCGACTCACAGAGCAGTAATTGTTCTCACAAGAACCGCCCGGTCCGCACCAATTGGTGCCGCTCAAACTCTGCCAAATATCATTCTCAGCAGGCTTAATCACTGCGAACTGCTCCATACAGTTCGCTTCGACCTCCGGTTGTCCACCCTCAGGACATCCTTCGGACCGCTCGCCCACATCACACTCAAACTGCTTCACTAAATTTTCAAGTTCCCAAACTTCGCATGGCTCAAATGCAACTTCGCATGCTAGCAAATCGTCTCTATTCAAGACGGTCGCCAGCAGAAAGTCGCAGGCTTCATTAAGCTCGGCTCTGTCCACCTCCCCCGAGGCTCCGCCAGCACCACAACCAGACGCGAATGCGGCTCCTATTAAGCAAACAAACGCACAAAACTTATCCATTCAGATTTCCCCACAAACCCTTAGATTCAGCATGGTAAGTGAAGCAATCTTCGTGCCGGTTTTTGGGGTCAAAGACTCGATTTTATGGAGGCATAAAAATAGCGCCACATTTTAGTGACTTATATAACTGTGGTCTAAAAGGCGGGGCTCACTGGAAAAATATGAAGGACGCAAGTGGGTAATTATGGTTCATAAATCTCAAAATACGCATACCGTTTAAGTCAAAAACAGCGATAATCTAACCATTTTTCATCATTAATCGACCAAAATTCACTTCATCGAGCTGAGATGATGGGACTAAGCTCGGTTTATGAATCAAACTGCTTGAAAATCGCTTATTCCTTTTCGAAACATACGAACCAGAATCTTCGCTTAATCTAAATTCACGTCAATATTAACAGGCTTTCCCCGACGATGAACTTGGATGCTGAGGGTCCCTACGTTTCCAAGCCTTTGAGCCAGGTCCATGGCTTTTTCAGGTGACTCAAAAGCCTCCCCGTTGACGCTGCGAACGACATCAAAATTCCTAACGCCCAACCTATAGTAGATGCTGTCCTTTTGGAGCCTACCCACCTGAAATGCTCGAGGGGCATGAGGGCCTCCCGCAACGCCGGGAACGACAAATTTATCCGTCCATGCCGCCTGCACACCATCGCGAGCCGCCCCGCCGACACCCGCCGTTGAGGCTTTCTCAGCATCCGAGAACAACTTAAAAATCTCAACCAATCTGGATGGAAGCTGCTTTGAATCGATTGCCGTCGGTTCATCCCGATAACGGTTCTTTACCTCACGGGTTGCCGACTTCGTACCGGTAAACTCATGAGCCTTTCCCGTGCACCTTTCCATAACTCCCTGGTTGTCGACCACGATAGCCAGCTTATGAATCTCAAGAATGGTTACGCCAGGTGCCAACTGGTTGCTGCCCGGGTTGATTGTATAAGACTTCGAGTACTCATTTTTCACATGAAAAATCATCGCGGTTGACCACTGCGGTGCGTCCTCTGCCAAGAGTGTCGCCCTAACCACAATAGGTAAGCTGCATGCTGCAAGTTTTGCCTCGGCCCCGTGCGCCATCGCCGCTGAGCTCAGAAGCAACCAAACCAGCACGAGCCGCATCGTTTTTCTCAATGGTTTCAGTCTCAAGCCAGTCTCCTTCAATCTCGTCACAACCATTTTACGCAGGATTTGCCCCAGCCCAAAGTACGGGCTTAAACTCAATCACACAATCGTGAGTCCTTGGAGCAACTCATGCCTTATCGCTGCCCTTATCAAGTCCTAGTATGTGCCGCTCTTGTGATGCTCTCGGCTTGTGTTAACCAACCCAATGCCCTTGAGCTTGCGAAGAACAGCCAATGCCATGACGATATTACATTGGAAAACAATCATCAGCGCCTCGTCGAAATCCAGGAACATTATTGCACCGCGGTCTTATCAAACCTAGCCCCACCTGCTCCAAAAGGTGTTCAACCTCAATGGACCCGCAAGAACCCTTACCCAGCTCTACCTGACTATTACCTCTTCCCAGACACCAGCCCGATGCAGATCAATGGGAAACGCCTGCAAAAAGTTGCCAGCTGCATGCACAAGCGTTGTGTTCAACTCACTCAAAAGCCTCAAAGCTATTGCGGCGAACCCGGGTGTGTTCCGAATAAAGGTCATAGTATTATCTCAATTTTCTTAGACCTCTCTCAGACCTGCACAGCGGAGCCCTATACACGAAGACGTGTGGTCGAAAATATTCGCAAAATCTACAACGAACGCGAATCAAAACCGGTACAGCTTTGCAAGCAGACAGAGCGACTAAAGAACATCGATCTCAAATTGGCATTTCATGAGAAAGTGGATGCTTGCTTACCCGGACAAAACCAATGCCCCGTGAACTATATTTGTACACCTGAAAAAATAGGTCACCGATGCAGAACTCTAAAACCTCTCCCCGCACCCAATATTCCAGGCATCGTGTTTCCCACAACTCAGAAGCGCCAGCCCCTAGGAACACCGTGCCAGCTATCAAGCGAGTGTCATGACGACCTGGTTTGCGGCAGCGCCGCCGGGGCCTATGCCGTGTGTGCCCTGCCGTGCTCTGACGCAGTGTTATGCCCCAAACTTCATCATTGCCACCAGGGCCCAGAAAGCCTCTCATTTTGCACAGAGTCTTGTGACCCAACCTCAGAAAAGAATAGGGCATCTCTTTCTGATAACCCACGCACTTGCATCCCTGACAAAAATGGCGGTCGTTATATCGACCTTACGAAAGCGCAACTCCGTCAACTCGTGCCACCTAAAGCTATTGAAGGACATAAAAACCCTGACGGTATGGGGCGTGAGACAGGGATCGAAAATCTACTCCAAGCATGCGATACCACACCCACCTGCGGCAATGGCATTCTTGAGCCCCCTGAACAATGCGACTTAGGTAAGAGTAACGGACAAGTTAAACTTGGGGCATGGTGCACCACTTCATGCACAACCGCCGAATGTGGAAACAATATTCGTGAACCCGGGGAAGCTTGCGAATGCACCATCGACTATGAACGGGCCTTTGCAAAAAGCATAGAAATGAATCAGCTATACCAACTGCCCACCACTTGCCCAGGACGTCATGCAATCACGGACGGCTCAGAAAAAGCTCTCGGATTTGCTTGTCATACATGCGCTGTGGTTCATGGGCGCCATATGCGAGATACTCGGCAAAACCCTTATTTCCTTCCCGAGTTCGACCCCTTCAATCCACCCGACGACAATGGTGAAATGTCTCCCAAGTTACCGGAATAAATAGATAATCAAGAGCATAAACCGTTGATATAGAACGCTCTAAATGTATTCGTTCCAATCAGCGAGATAAAAGTCTCCTCTTTCGATTGCACTTTTTAAACACTACAGGTTATCTCTTCTGTGAATCTTCCAAGAAGCGGTTCCGCCCCGGATTGCTCGATGGTTCCTATTCCAAGCAGGTATTCCACATGTTGCATTTCACGAGATTGCTTATTCCCGTTGCCTTTGTTTTCGCAGTTGGCTGCCAAGCCAGCGAAGACACCGACTGCACGACCGATCCTCAGGGAGCCGAATGCATCGAGAACCCAATCGACAACGAAAACACGACACCGGGCAATGGCACTGATCCCGATACGACAGACACAACCGGGGACTCAGACACAGCGACCGACCCAGACGAGCAAACCCAACCCGTGGACCCGGCCAGTGAGCAAGCACCTAACTACCATACGACCGACGAGCTAACCTCACACCTCACTGAACTGGCAGCCATTGCTACAGCCAATCAAAACAATCGAGCAGCAGGTACCAGCGGCTACGCAGAGTCTGTAGATTACGTACGTGAGTCACTCGAGTCGTGGGGATATGAAGTGACGCTTCAAGGCTTCACCATTGATATCTATGATATTGGCGCTGATCCGATACTCGAAACCCTCAGTCAGACAGAATGGGTCTACGGAGAAGACTACGGAATCATCCACTACAGCCCCGGCGCCGACGTCAATGCCACTATGGTAGCCGTCGATATCGAACCTTCCCCCGAAGGCCCTGCAAACAGCACCAACAGTGGTTGCCAACCCGGCGATTTCGCAGACTTCACCGCAGGCTCCATTGCAATCATTCAACGTGGGTCATGCACTTTCGAAGAGAAATCTCTCAATGCACAAAATGCTGGCGCCATAGCCGTCGTCATCTTCAATGAAGGTCAATCAGGTAGAGAAGACCTCTTCGATGGCGCTTTAAACGAAAACAACGATATCGAAATTCCAGTTCTCTCAGCAAGCTATGCCGTTGGTATCTCTTTGGTCACGGAGTCCGAAAACCCAGAGAACAACCTTCACCTCATGAGCGATGTCACTTTCGGTGCACAGCTCGTCCACAATGTTATCGCTGATTACAGCGGAGCCTCAGACGACTTCTGGATGGCTGGCGCCCATTTGGATTCAGTACCCGAGGGACCGGGAATCAATGATAATGGAACCGGCGTTGCCAATATCCTAGAGACGGCACGGTACATCGCCACGAATGCAATAGAGCTTAATCACGGCGTTCGATTCGCATTTTGGTCCGGCGAAGAGCTCGGGTTACTTGGTTCTACGCATTACGTTCAAGAACTTACCAACGAAGACGCCAGCCACATATTAGGCTATCTCAACCTCGATATGATTGGCTCTCCGAAGCCGGGCCGTTTTATCTACGATGGTGATGAATCTGACTATCAGAGTTCAATGAGTTTACCTGAAGGCTCGGGCAAAATTGAAAAGGCGTACGAAGACTTTTTTAACGTTCGCGGTGTACCCCACGCCCCAACTCGCCTGGATGGACGCAGTGACTATTACGCATTCATGGCTGTTGGGATTCCATCCGGTGGTCTCTTCTCCGGAGCGGAAGACACTATCTCAATGGAAGACTCTCAGCTTTTCGATTTACCAACCAACGATTACTACGATGCCTGCTACCACCGAGCGTGCGATGGACTCGACAACATTCACTTCGAAGTCTTCACCCAAATGTCTGATGCAACGACTCACGTCTTGACCAGACTCGCGAACTCCGACGACAGCGTTGAAACACGCACACTCCGGCAAACTCGCGGACCGGCTCAGGAACATTCGCAACATCTCCAAGCAGCCCCCCATAAAGGCTGTCACAGCGCGGAAATCGTTCGCTAGATTGAAGCTGATTTCCTAGAAAAAATGGCGTCCTGCCGCCAGATTAATGGGTTCTATGTCGCCGAAATTTCGGATTCATCGCTTACTCAACGATTTCGGCGGCCTCGAAAATATCCTAAGCTGCTGAAATCATTGACCACCAGACCTGAACCCCCATTGGCATGCTCCATGCACCTACATAGGTGCCTGGCAAAACAGGCCAGCAGATATCTTGGGGGATTTCATGCTTCATACCAGTCGAAATATTACCGCAGCAATCACCGCACTCTTGGTTCTTACCGCCTGCGGCGACACCACCCTTATTGAAGAGCATGTCGTTGTACGAAGTCATGATGACCTTGCAAAGCTCCACGGTATTACCGCAATTCAGGGCAACCTCAGTGTTATGGTCGACGGCGTAGAATCCCTCGCTCCGCTCTCTGAACTCATCCATGTCGAAGGTGACCTCATTATCAGCCGAACCGACTCACTCATCGACCTTTCCGGTCTTGAAAACCTCGTGAGTGTTAGTGGCCGTATCACCATTGGTATGAATGACTCGCTGAAAAATTTAGCAGGACTCGACAATCTCCAAGAAGCCGGTGAACTTTGGATCAACGGCAACCCAGAGCTTGAGACCATCGGTGGACTTAGTGCATTGAAGGTCATTCTGGATGACTTCGTCCTTTGGCAAAACCCAGTCCTCGAAAACCTTAACGGGCTAAGTAAGCTTGAGTATGTTGGCGGCGACTTGAAGGTGTGTGAAAATCAAGCACTTGCCAGCTTGAATGAATTGTCTTCACTTAACGAAATTGGCGAAGGTCTTATTGTAGTCAACAACAGCGCCCTTTTAGATCTTGGGAACTTAGGGCAAGTTCAGCACTTGAGCGGCGAACTCAATATTAGCGTCAACCCTCAATTGGTGAACCTCGACGGTCTAGATGGTCTCGTTACCGTCGGCGGAAACGCTCAGGTTTATGGCCTGGCCCTTCTCACCGACACCAATGGCTTGAGCAATCTCACTCGAGTCGAAGGCAATCTAATCATTTGGCGAAATCCTGAGATGACCAATATCGACGGATTGGCGAAGCTAGAATATGTTGGTCAAAAATTAGAAATCGCTGAAAACGGTTCGCTGACTGACCTCGCGGGTTTAAAGAATCTCGGCGAAGTAAACAGCCACATTGTCATCCAAAAGAACGAGAAGCTTACTCATTTTGATGGATTAACCAAGCTACACACTATTGCCGGAACGTTTGCGGTTCAGCTGAATGCATCGCTCACCAACATCGACGAAATCAGCAATGTCCAAAACATTGGCGGCGAAATCAGTATTCGCTACAACGATAATCTTGATAGCATCGACGGTTTACGAGGAATCACTTCCGTACAAGGCAGCCTAACCGTCACGGACAACCGTAACTTGTCTGATTGCTCCATCGAGAATCTACTTAAGGATATCAGTAACGACATTGGTGGACCAACCACCATCTCGAATAACAATGCAGAGCTAATCTGCGAATAACACTTTGAAATAACGGTTCGCTGAGCTCTCCTCCCCCAAGCCTCAGCGGGCCATTTCAAAGCCCCTCTTCTACCTACCAGCTTCCCGACACTCCCGTGCTTAAGCTTCCGTAACCATTGGCCGCCAGCGCCCCGAAGGCGTTGAATACAATAGGAGCCAAGACTCTTTTATTGTCGGCGCTGCGAACACGGTGAAATGCCGACGCATCCACAAATATAGAAAGCTCCAGGGGCAGTTCCATTTTCTTAGAAAGTGGATACCGAAGGCTCCACGACGGGCTGAAAAAATCCATCCGCCGTAGACCGCCCGTCGCATTATCAGATGTGAAGACATCCTGAGGCTGAGCATATTTGAAAAAACTCTTTACCCCCAACGCGTAGCTCAGAAGAAGGTGGTCAAAAATCTCGACGCTGAGCGATGCCGAAGATGAAACAGAAACAGATACGTTAGCAAACCCTTGCTCAAGCGCCGTCGTCTCATCGAGGCAATCAGGCGTAAATTCTTCATCACTTGCGGACGAGGGCAGCCCGCAACCTGCCGGCAGAAGACCATATTGAGTCGAAACAGTTGCGCCAGCATACTTTGATGCATGAGTCGAAAGCATCGCTTCCAGTATTCCCCACTGCGCGGAAGCACTGATACCCGCGGAGACCACAAACCACTGGCGCTTAACGCGGTAACTCGTGATCGATGTGGGCAAAGTAAGGGACCCAAAAACCCCAATTTCAAACCCCGTGAATGTTTCTGTGTAGAGAGCGGGAATCGCCGCACGAAGGTAGGTATCGTTTAAGGTTACCCTGCGAAGGCCGCCGTGCGTAGGCGCTGTAAACTCGATATCAACCGATGTTCCAAGAGACAAACGAAGCGATTTCCCCTGCAGCTCGAGTGCGTCGTAAGACAGCCCTATCCCAAAAGATTGACCGACATAATCACTTGAAGAGCGTGTAAATGAATTCGATGCAAAAGTCCCACTGCCTACAACTTGAGCCCAGTCAAAATGAAATGACCACGCATCTCGAGTGCTCGGGTCTGACTGCTCTAAATTTGTGGCATCGGAAGCGAAAGCAGAAAACGGCAGAAAAGCAAGGGCTATCCAAGCAAGGTATTTCATTATTTCCCCATGTGAACCAGGGCATATCTGGCCATTTGCCTTGCCGAAACGAGACATGATTCCCAAATTGACCAATATTAAAATTCCCCAACCAAAAGTCGGTCGACCCGGATATCACCAGAGCAGACAACCGTCAAGGACATCCCCTGCTGCATGCAAAAAAATTGATGTGGCATAATGAGAAATTGAACGTGACAGCCACATCCTCCTCTGATATCCCGGTCGGCCGCGTTCAATATCAATAATTAATATCATGGGAGGAAATGATGAATTTAATAAAAACAGCGGCAGGGCTATGCCTTCTCCTGACCGTACAAGCATGCAGCACCGGAGTTGGCGATATCGACCGAAGCCAGCCCGGCAAACTCAAGAAACAAGCGCTCCAAGGCGAATGGTATTACCGGCAGACGGTAGTAGATGTTCCTTTCACGGGGGGCATGACTTTTGTTGGAGAGCAATCCACAACAGAACGTATTCATTTTGAGATAAGTGAAAATCTGCTCACCGCTTACCGCAGCTACGAAAAGGTTGAAGGGTCTGAAATCCCGAGTCAACCAGGAGATAGCGAGTATCAAGGCGCACCTATCGCCGCTTTTAGGATCAGCAGCCATTTTGACGTTATTCGAAACTACAATGATGCCACCGGCGAACAAAGTAATGTTATCTCCGAAAATACGTCCGACAGACCCTGGTACGAGCGTGAATATATTCGCGTCGACTGGTCCCATAACCTTTTGGCCAACTTTGATTTCATTGCAGCTGGTGAAAGCGGCACTGGCATCTCGTCTCAAAGTGCATCCTACGCTGTAACCGACCCCATGGATGCAGACGCACCCGTATTTTCGGTTCAATCGAATGGTCAATGGAACGACTACAAAAACCCGATGACGTGGGGACAACTTCCCAATGTTGACTATTTCGACATCACCCAAAAGCTTCAAATCTTCCCAGATGTGTTTGAAATGGCTTATGACGATGGCACCACAGAGCAATGGCCTGCTTGTTGGTTTTATGAATGGGGTCCTTGGGACTGCGCATCTCAAACCATTAAGGTTCGCGCATCGTTCCTAAAGGTTCAACCATCGAGTTACGAACCATTGCCTTACCCGGATAACTACATTGCACGTGATGACAACGGCGATGCTATTCGAACGATGTGGGACGAGGAAGTTGGCTACCGGCGCTGTACTGCCGAGGAAGACCAGTTCTGTAACCCTGTTCGTATCCCCATGTTTGATTGGTTTGGTTTCTTTAGGCGCGAACGAGAATCGTACGACCGAGGTTACGGAATCACCGAGCAAGGAAGAATTTATCTAGCCGACAGGTTCAATATTTGGGAGCAGTCAGTAGATGCCAACGGTGAAAACATTGCTTACGAGAAACGGACGGTTAAACCGATTGTGTACCATCTCTCCGCCAATTTCCCGGAAGACTTGAAACCGGCCGCCCAAGAAGTAGCGGCTTGGTGGAACCGAGCTTTTCAAGATACTGTTCGCAGCCTACAAAGCAAAAACGATGTTGGTGATGTTTTTGTTCTAGCTGATGAAACTTATGCCTATACCAACGGCGATATATTTAACGAGAATCCGCGCAATGGCGATTTACGATTTAATCACATCTACTGGGTCGACCAGCCTCAATTCGACTCATTCCTTGGGTACGGACCCAGTGCGGTAGATCCATTAACTGGTGAGATCATCGCCGCGGATGCTTATATCTATGGCGGTTCGATCGACACCTATGCAACCTACGGAGCAGATCTCGTTGAACTAACTCGGGGAGATATAGGGACTCGAGAATTCATCGAAGGAGAAAATGTAGGTTCTGCTCTGGCAGCTCTGCATAACCAAAACCCCGCCAATCGTGACCAAGTTGTTGCTCAGCTCAACGAAGTCATGGCTGCAGGCACTCAAGAACGTATGGCAACTGTCCGTTCACAGGGCCCAGATGCAGTGAAACGAGATCACAACTTCAAGCAATCTCGTCTTGCAATGCTCGATGATTCCCCTCTGGCGGACCGACTTTGGAACAACGAAATGCGCGCCACGCTTGAAAAGCGTTTTGGACGTCCTCTCAAACCCAGTGAATTCACAGGAGGTCGCCTGGCGCGTGCGATGAAGCGTCATCGAGTTCATCTAGCGACTCACAGAGTGGACATGCAAGGATTTGAGGACACCGGAATTTTGGGTCTATTGGGCGAGTTTGATGGAAAAACTCGTTCTGAGATTATTGCCTCACTGAGAAGCTACCTGTTTAAAGCAGTAGCCGCACACGAGGTTGGACACACCCTCGGACTCCGCCATAACTTTGCCGGCTCTGCCGACGCAATCAACTACCATGACCACTACTGGGAGATACGAAACCCTGAAGCACAGGCGCTTGACCTTCCCACCCGCGAGGAAATGCAAGCCGGAATTCGCGAATACGCCTATTCTTCAATTATGGACTACGGTGCACGGTTTAACAGCGATATTCGCGGCATCGGTAAATACGATGTGGCAGCCATTAAGTTTGGTTATGGTCAGCTTGTGGAAACCTTCACCAATCCACCAGATTGGAACGAGCATGATGTGCTTGGGTTCTACAACCTTGACGATGCAGTTCAAAAGTGGACCCATTATACCGACCTACCGGCTTTGTTTGAAACGAGTGCCGGAACCAAAGATGGACTGGCGAACATCAGCGACCGGCGTGATGTCCGAATGGAAGAGATTATCAAATGGATGACCCTCGATACCCAAGCCAATGACTTTACCGATACTCTAGTACCCTACCGCTTCTGCTCGGATGAGTATGTGAGCGCGCGTTGGGATTGTGAGCTTTGGGACGAGGGAGCAGATCCCTACGAAATGGTCTCGTATGCAATTCAGTCCTGGCGAGAGCAATACATCTTTCAATCCTTCAAGCGTCAGAAGCGCTATCTGGACCCCTTTGATGTCTACTACGACGTTTACAGCCGTATTATGGCTCCAATGGCCAGCCAGTATCATTTATGGGTGTACGACCAATGGGAGAAGCCATACGAGTGGACATGGTTAGACGGTCAGGGGACGAGTGCAACAGATAACTCGAACTGGAACCTAGATCCTCATGGTGGCTTAGCAGCTACTGCCGCAGCCATGGCAAGCGTGAACTTTCTAACAGAAGTCATCGCCACGCCAGAGCCTGGATCCTATTACGTTGACCCCAACACACAAAACCTTACCTGGTGGGCAAACTACGAAGAGCCGCTCTGTGATGACACTCAAGACTCCTCAGTTGACGCCTGCTCCGATGCTTTTATTCCGGTAGGTCAAGGTCGTTATGCCTACAGTGAATTTGACGAAGAGTCGGGCTATTACTGGTTTGAGCGCGTCCGCGTTGCTGGCTCGTTTTGGGATAAACTAGCTGCAATTGAAACACTCTCAGACCCAAGCACCTACTTTCTTGGGGTGGACGATGTAGCGGATGCTACCGCCTACAACATGGGATTCAATCTCATGTTTCCTCATGCCGTCAATGGACTCTTTGGTTCTGTCATCAATGATAATTACCAACGGTTCGCACCACGTTTAGATGCCGGCGGAGTACTGGAATACCCTAAGCCCTTCCTCACACCTGAAGTGGCAGTGGGCGACAATCCAAGCCAAACGGGTATAAATGGTACCATTGTAGATCCAGCAACGAATTTTACGGTTGCACTTTATACGATGTATTATGGAATGGCCCTTCTCAATGCTAACTTTGACCAAACCTTTAATAACAACGCTCGGATCTGGCTGGATGGCCATGGTGAATCTGTTACACCAAGCGCAGCCACTCAAACCGTAAGCTTTGTGAACCCCTTTAACCAGCTTACCTATCAAGCTGCAAAAAGCCCCGACGCCAATGCCTATTCCCTTGGCTATGAAATGCTAGGCCGCGCCAATACAATGCGGAGCACCATCGCCGGTGCTGGTTCAGAATGCTTTTACAGCGACACTGGAGCTTGCTCGGACGTGATAACCACGCGCTGGGAATTGGATAACATCATTGAAAACATCGAAGTGCTAAGAGGTTACTACGACGTATTTGGGTATGCCTGGTTCTGATAGACTGCCTAAGCTTGGAGTAGCCCATGCTATTCCAAGCTTACCGCAGGCTTTAGTGCTCATCCGACAATAATACCCAGATGCCGCGTAGCACTGCATAGAAACAAAACATCTCCAAGGCCAAGCCAAGCGTTCTGCGGCGACTGCATATAAAGCACCCCAGTGCATTCATCACGATGATACAGTGGCAGCGCAAGTGCTGTACCTGCAACATCCACTTCCGATCCAGGTACGCCATCAATATCAACACCTCGTGGCTGATTTGAATCAAGCGCGCTCTGAATCAATGCTAACTCCGAATCTCTAAGTGATGGATGAGTTTCTCGTGAGTCCATATTCAAGTTGTGGATAACCTCCAGCTTTCCATCAACCTCTTTTTTCAAAATGGATGCGTGATGAGAGCCTAACCCTTTTTGCAGGCATGCCGACACGTGCTTCAATATCTCCGCCCCCCCTGGTTCCATCGCTATCGCACCGAGCATTTCCTTGAGCATGAACACACGTCGGCTATCAGTATCGCAATCTGACGCTACGGCTGCATGGTAAAGGTCAATATGGTGTTTCTTCATCAGGCTTTCATCGCCGTAACGCGCCAAATCTTTATTCCCACCGTCCATCGTCTTTTGAAGAGCCTGTGAAGCCTCTTGAATTAAGACATCAGCCGAGACACGCCGTTCACCGTTGTTAAAGGTGAGCCCGCATTTCAAAATAACCGGAAGTAAATCCTCCAGTTCCACCTCATTGCTAACCTGCTGCATGATTCGTTTTGCAACCATCACCGCGTGGTGCTCTGTCGTACCTGGGAAAATTGCGGCAAAACAAGTGTGCCCTACTCTACAAATGAAATCACTCGCTCGCACCCCACCCACGATTCGCTGCGACACCTCTGCCAAAATCCCTCTGGTTACATTTTCCGAGTAACGGTCAGTGGTCTCTCCAAAGTCCTCAGGGCAAAAGAAAGCCAAAGCGAATCCATCGGTATTCGAATTGGGCCTAATAATAAGTTCGTCTAGCACCTGCCTTAACTCAGCAGGCCCCGGAAGTCCGGTTAGAGCATCATGCAAGATTGCATCATTACGAACCATTTGGCGCCCAAGTACGCCACCAAATATTTGCAGCCACGCATTAAGGTCAAACTCTCCATCAGCACAGGGAGTCAATGTTTCACTGGGATCTTGCCCCTCCTCGAAAGCCAGCCCAAGCCAAGCTGGGGATTTATGATATTCCGGTGCGGAATCATCTCCGCTCTCACGGCGTTCCTCCCCGGTGTAGGTCATCCGACCATCGGCCGCAAAACGTGGCATCGCGAAAGCATCTTGGCCAAAGAGCAATGGTACAACCACCGCGGACTCATTTTTACTCTTGATATAGACACCGTGAGACAACTGGTGCTCATGCTCACCAGGATCACCCTGCCACTCAAATACACCTCGGGTCACATTAACTAAGAAGCTTGTTGCACGTGAGATGCTTGCCAACTCAGGGATATCAGCAGACTGCCCATCGACCACCAAAAAGCTTTGGGTAGACATAGCACTGGGCGATGGTACGAAGAGAATGGCCGATTTGGCCTTCTTAGCTCGTCGTAATCCTTTAAGATAAAATTTCAGTAACGGGTAAGAATCAGCCATGCTTTTCCCCAGCAATCAACGGCAAAAGTGCACCCCCGATCGAATCATTCCCCAGACAAAGGCTCAAGTCTAAAGGGCATAGAGGGGGCGGCCGTGGTCATTCTAAAGCGCCGCGGCGATCCATTCTGTTCAGAGACATGACCCATGCAGTGTTAGACTGCCCGACAGTGTATGTCTTATCTTACAAGGACATTCATTCCGAAGCTGCCGCCGCTCGCCGCACACGGTCAACCATCTCGCGAATTTTTGTTTTCGCCACCTTACGAATCACAGAGGTCGGAACCAAGACACTGGCATCTACATAAGACTCATAGACGACCGAGCAACGACCATCACCTGACGCAGTCAGTCGCCATGCTCCGATAATGTTTCGCAAGTCACCCTTGAGCATGCTCCACTCAATATCGGCCCCGTTGTCGCGTATCATTCGAGTTCTTCGCAGAGTATATTTTATCTCCTTATAGACCGCATCCACTCGGTAATGGACATCCTGAGAATTTTCATGACTTGCTACCAGGCGAAGCTCCAATATGTCGGGAAACAGTTTTGCGAATTGATCGACATCCCACATCATATCAGCAATGGGACCTGGAGGATGAGGCAGCTCAAAACTGGCACGCACACCCTTGATACCTCGTTTTGAAACTTCTTCTATCTTGATATCCGACATAACGCCTCCCCGCAGAAATCTATTTTCTATTGTCCGCAGCGACAGATGGGGTGTCAAACAGCTTATGTTTTTTTCGAAGACCGGTCCCGTTCAATGGAAACAATTAAGTTGGTCTTTTTTAAAGCATAATAAAGACTCTGGAAGACATTAGGACTTCGAGCAGCCACGCGCAGTCCAAGAAGTGTTGGCGAAGCTTTCAGGGCCAACCACGGATTATTAAAGCGATAACCAATCCCAATCGATGGCGTCTCATTGGTCACACAGTGCCACATGTAAGGTGGGTTCCAGAAGACATCACCCGGCTCTAAGTTGACTTCCCATGCATTGAGATATTGGAAGAGTGGGAAGCGCTGCGTATCGACGTCTTCTGGATCAACGTCAGAGATATAATAAGATAAGCCAGCTATTTTCGGGTTTAGCATTGGAAAATCGTTGGGCTCGAAGAGTAACCAATTCTTTTTGCCATGTACCTGTACGAAGAGATTACATGGCATCGCGCAATGGACTGGCGTATGGGAACCGGCTGGGCCCACAAACATCTGGTATTCCGGCCTCATCACACCACGCGTTTGGATACTCGAGATCCAATCTAAGTCTAGGTCTTGCAAAAGTTCGGGATGGTCCATGAGAAAGGGATGAAAACGGAGGTACTTCTTTCCTCCCCCTTGTATCTCTCGAATGAAATCTCCCAGTGTTGATCGCTCCACCACATCGCTCATCTCCGAAACCGAGAGACCGCTTGGATTGAGAAGGTCTACGGGGTCAGAACCATACTCTTTACTTAAGTAATCCAAGTCCCATTTTCGAACACACTCCCAGTGCGCCGCGGCCCCCTTAAGAACCACGGGTCGATTCTTAGCTTGATACTTCGTCCGAAACGTTTCGAGATCGATGTTATGCTCAACAGCTACCGGTCGTACTTTACCGCTACCTTCAGTTTCAAAATGAGTCTTCAGGCTTTCTACTAAGTTCTCTTGAACATTTTCGAGAAGCGCACCAATGCGTTCCTTACCTAAAAGATACTTTAGAGAAAACACTCCCCGCAGAGCTTGGCCTTGCCAAGATTTAGTCTGTCCCAATCCCATTACCAGCTGTCCTCGCAAAGCTTTCCATCAACGACATCCAGACCCACCCTGGCGCGTAACTTCCGAACATGGGTGCGGCTTTCATAGCTAACGGGATGACGGCTTTGACAAAGTAGATAACGAGCAAACTCATTATCAATGTACATCAAGCTCTCATCGTCGACCCAAATCCCAGTGGGCTCAGCCTCTTGTAAACAAGCCATGACACGAGCCAGCGTCTGTCGCCTGCCCTCAAAAACCTCTAAGCCCGGCAGGTTTGTAGGTAACCCAAAATCAGTCAAAGGGTCTCGCAGTCCACAAGCTTCGGGGCTACCTGTTCGGAAGGTAAGGTAGGGGTCGAAAGTGAGCCACGACATCGAGTCAAAAGTGCTGCTCTGGATGCCCTTCATTTCGTTTTCCTCATTCTCAATACCCTCAAGAGCTGCGGCACCGCCAGTAAGCCATGCGATACCCACCAAAGCCACCACCGCCCACCGCGGTGCCCAAGCTACTCCTCCACGATGCCATAAGTTATCCAAGCAAACTGCGCCAAGCAGCGCTAGAGGCGAGGCATATTGAATCAAATAATCTTGCCAAGATGGCGACCATACAAAAAGAATAAAAACCAGGGCCAAAAACCACCAAAGCCCTAGAACAATAAACCACGGTGACTGTTTACGATGTGCAAACAGACCAACAAGCCCAACCACGCCTAATACCAAGCTATGCAGTGTGTTGTTGGCTAAAAGATAATTACCAGCAAACTTCAGCGGCAATCCTGTGAGAGCTATTGCATGAATGGCCGCATTGAACCCCACCGACGAGACATCGCCCAACGACTCCATATCATTGGCCAAGCCAGGCAAAGACTGCATAATCTGCACTCCACTTTGCGCGCTGGTTCTGGAAAATTGTAAAGTGAGTGCATGCACGAATCCGCCATCCGTTAGTAAATGCAGCCCAACGATTCCAAGCAGCCCTACAACCGCAACTGAAGCCACAAAAGGAACCAGCTTTGCGCGGTGCTCTTTCAAGACAACAAGCGCTAAGACCATTGCAATTACCGAAGAAATCGCCAGTGCCTTGAGACAAACAGCACAAGCCATCACACAGCCTGCGAATAAGACATGCCTGCCTTCACCTCGCACAAAAATGAAGTAGACCCCGAGGGTCGTGCCTAAAATCATCAGTCCATGTGGAAGCGCCAATAAGCCAGGCCCCACCAAGAGACTTCCGTAAAATAGTGCCGGGGCTAAAATACTAAGCCTTAGTTTTAGGCCGTCCCTTGCTAAAAAATACAAGACCGCACCCGTTAACCAGGTACCAATAAAAGCAGGTAGACGGTAAAGCCAGAGGGTACTTGGCCCCGGCTCTGGCAAGAGCGAAAGCAAATATAAGTAGTAGGCAGGCTGATGGTAAAAGAAATCCCTAAAAGGCACTTCACCAGAGGCAATTGCAGAAGCTAAAGCGATGTATTGGCCTTCATCGTAGTCGTGCCGTAAACCACCGAGGTTCACGAGACCTACCACACCAAAACAGAGCATCAGGCTCCACAGAGCATAGTGGCCACCAAAAAGTGGATTTTCAGAGCCTTTCATAACATTAAGTTATCACTCTGGGCCTTATGAAACCAGGGTTGCCCGAACCCATTCATTGCCAATTTTTTTATATTCAATATTCTATACTTAAACGATTCAACGATTTTACTTGCGACAACGACCTGCTCGCGCGATAGAAGTTAAATGAAGAGATTTCCTTATCCAGCTCTCATCGTTCCAGGCCTTTTTTGGTGCCTCTCTCTTGGGTGTCAATCTGACCAGCCACTGCCCCGCCCAGCTAAACCAGCTGCGACCGAAGTGCCAAACCAACCCAAAGCTCCCGTTGACCCATTAAACGTCATCCTCATTACCGCCGATACGATGCGAGGTGATGTCTCAAGCCTGGACGGCGGACCAGTGAGCATGCCCAACCTCCATGCTTTGGCTCAAAATGGGTGGCATTTTAGAAATTCTTATTCAAACTCAATGCTCACCACCCCATCGCATGTCAGCCTCATGACATCCTTGTACCCCCGAGATCATGGGATTTATGATAACCAGGGCGGAATCGATGACGATGCCACAACCCTCGCCGAGTCGCTTCAAAATGCCGGATACTTTACGGCAGCGGTCATTGGGTTTCCTCATTTAAACCCCAACGTATCCAACCTTGGACAAGGTTTTGAAAAAATCATTCCAGCCACCCGCGAGAACCGAACGGCCACGAAAACCGTTAAGGAAGGCATGACCTTGCTCAGTCAAAATACTGAGGAAAAGCCTTTTTTTATGTGGCTCCACATGGTTGACCCGCACTCTCCCTACGAAAGCTACCTCCCGGGACAGCACCGTGACCGCTTGCTTAGCGAATCGGTCCCCATGGACAGGGCCATCAAGGCCTCTCCCGGGTTTCAGCGAAACAACCCATGGTTCAAGAAAGCGTTTAAGCAGCACCAAGAAACAAAGCCTTTGCTAGAGTACTACAATGACGAAGTCTTAGAGGTTGATGCTGGTCTGGGTGAGCTTCAGAGAGCACTTGAAGAAAAAGGACTCTGGGATAATACGATTATCGTTTTCACCAGTGATCATGGTGAAAATCTCGGCGAAAACGAACTCTACTTTCATCATGGTGGACTCTATGAACCGTCCGTAAAAGTTCCGTTGGTGTTACGGGTCCCCGGTAGCCAAGCTCAAACAAGCTCCGCGCTCACCCAAACCGTGGATGTGGCACCCACGATTATGAGTCTTCTAGAGCTGCCCCTTTGGCCTGAGGCCCGCGGAAAAAATTTACATGCAGTTATTCAGGGAACCGAGAAGCCCAGCCCTTATGTTTTCTCAGAGCATCTATTTGCTCAGCAGGCAGCCGTCCGTTCGCCGAGCCACACACTTATTCTTCACCGTAAATCAACGCGCCAGTTCCCATCCTATGAAATCGTCAAAGGTAAGTATGAGTTGTTTAAGCGAGGTTCCCTCGCATCCGAGGACGCCCTGCTCCCAATCACGGACCCTATCGCCACGGAGCTTAAAAAAATTCTAACAACATACTTAAAAACTGGGATGACACGAGTTCCTAAGGAAGCCAAAAAGCAGGACATGGAGTCCCTAAAAGCACTTGGATATATTGAGTAAATTCTTGATATAAAGTTAAGAATACGAGCTGTTTTGTAAGGATTAGCCCTGGTAAGAGCCGCCTTTCTTAAGATAGCATGGACACACTAAGTAAGCCTATGCTGCAGGAGCCCAAGCCGCTCTTGGATCTATAAGGAAATTTGAGTGAAACAAATACAAGCAAGCCTGGTCCCTATTCCAAATGCCGAGGCAAACTCAGGGTCCCCGATTGTTTTAAAGCGCAATCTTGAAACGATTGGCCGCTCGCCCGCAAATACAATTCCGCTCCAAGACCCGCTTATTTCCAAAACACACGCTAAAATTGTACGTGAAGGTGCGGACTTCCACCTGGTAGATCTCCACAGCTCAAATGGTTCTTATGTCAACGAACGACCGGTCGCGACATGCCGGCTCTTTCATGGAGACGAAATCTCCGTAGGCCGAAGCAAATTTACCTTCACGCTTCGTGAACTGGCGGAAATCAGCTTTGCAGAAAACTCCCAAGCTCTCGGCACGCAAGTTCTCAAAGCATCATCCATCGACGAGTTAATCAAAGGGCTTCATACCGAGCAGGAAAAAGAAAGCGACCTCACTTTCAGCCGCCTACAAGCCACGCTTCAAGCATTAAGCGAACTCAGCCAAATCAACAACATCGAGCTTTTGTGCCAGAAGATTCTGGATGTCACCAAAGAAGTATTAAAACCAGAGCGCGGAATGGTTCTGCTCTATCAAAATGATAATCTCGATGATCTCAAACTTGTTGCTTCTGTGGGGACCACACCAGCGACCGAAAGCTTGAATATCAGCCGTACCATTGTCGACGCAGCTGTTGAAAATCGCTCCGGTATTCTTGCCGCTGATGTGCAATCAGATGAGCGCTTTGCCGAAGCCAAAAGTGTGATGGCAAGTGGTATGCGTTCTGTGATGTGCGTGCCACTCTTGGATAAAACTGAGGTATTCGGCATCGTTTTACTATCGCACAGCGGGCAAATCGGTGCCTTCACCCCAACAGACCTCGATATGTTTACGGCCGTAGCAACGGGTGCCGGGATGGCTCTTGCCAACGCACATATGGCCCAGAGGCTGGCCCGGGCGGCTCAGACTCGGCAATCACTCGAGCGTTTCCTCTCCCCCGTTCTCGTTGAACAGGTTATCAACAATCAGGTGAGCTTAAAGCGCGGCGGAAACGAACAAGAAGTAACTGTGATGTTCGCGGATATTCGAGGCTTTACAAGCCTTACTGAACGAAGCGCTGCCCGAGACGTCGTTGTTCTCCTTAACGAATACTTTGACAGAATGGTTGAAGTTATCTTCAACCACGATGGTATCCTCGATAAATTCATCGGCGATGCCATTATGGCTCTTTGGGGACCACCTCTTTCTAAAGAAGATGATGCCTCGAAAGCGGTTCAGGCTGCTATCACGATGCAAAAAGAGCTTTTACAGCTAAACAACGAGCGCGAAAAACGGGGACAAAGCCCCATTGAAATCGGGATTGGACTCGCCAGCGGCGTCTGTGTTGCCGGTAACATCGGAGCGCGCCGGCGTATGGAATATACGGTTATTGGTGATGCCGTAAACTTATCGAGCCGTCTATCGTCTATCGCAGAAGCGGGCGAAGTCATCTGCGACGAAGCCACATTCAAACGTGTCGGCTCCCCGAACAATGCAACCGAGCTTCCGCCCACAGAAGTTAAAGGCAAGCAAAAGCCAGTGAAGCTCTATCGAGCCTGGAGCAGTGAGCAAACCACTTACTCCGAGATGAATCTCGACTCCGTTACTCAAGCTTAAAAGATTCTTCCCACATTCCTTTGTGATCCCCATCACACTTTAGTTTTAGAGTGATCTTCCTCGTGTGATCTCCATCACAGATGTCAGAAAAATCAGCCACTTATCGAATATCGAACTGACTTTTTTGAACCACTCAAGGCGTCAACCGACAAGTACCTACACGCAGCGCGTAACACCAGGAGAGCACAATGCTTCAAGCTTTAGTACAACCAGCACCAACCAAGAGAAAGTTGGCAACGACATCTCAAAAATCAAGCCCACTGCGCCTTGCCCCCGTTCAGGTTGGTCCGTATCGCATCCTGGCTCTGCCTAAGGGGTCGGTACAAATCACTTTCGCCCATGGCAAAGAGAATCGGTCGTTAACCATTTCCCAAGACGGTGAAAAGGTAAATCGACTGCCCCATACTCCCCTCGACCTTGCCGACCTCGAAGCACTCTTCTCAGTTCTAAGGGCCGAAGACATCCCAGAAAGAAGTCGCCACTGTGTATACGCCTATTTGAAGTATCAAGCAGCAGCCCTCGCACCTGAGTCTTTGGCACAGTGGTGCATGTATGTAGCCAACGACGAAGGCCAGATGAACATGAGTGATGTGGAAGCGTGTGCAAACTCTCTTGGGCGATACGACAAAACGGCTCAAACATGGCTCATTCGAATCGTTGAGTCCTTCTACACCAAACTCGAAAACTCTTAATAACATTTCTCAAAAGAGGAAAAAAATGACTGCTACTCAACTCAATCCCAATCAATCGTTCACTCCTGAATTACTTCGTACTTTAGATGCACTTGATGGAGACCAAAACGGTGTACTCGACTTAACCCGGACCGACGTTCGCGAGGCACTCAACGCGGCAGGAATCACAGATATAGACGCGTTGGATAAATGGGATGGAGTTCGGCAGAGCGGCCAACTAAACCTTATGAGAGTTAAAAACTCTGGCCAGGCACGGGACGGGTTTAGCTCTCGCAATACCTATTTTCAAAACCGTACCGACGCGAGTTCGCGCACGCGTATCTTTAGCGCGGTTGTCGGTGCCCGCAGCGAAGCAGCAGAACAAGCACTCGTCGAAAAACTTGCAGATGCCGGCAACTGGCGAGACCTCACGCGCACGCAATACAATACCTTTTTCAACAACCAAGGCTATGACCGCGGCGAAAATCATCTCACGCATCAAATCAGCGCCCTCCAGGAACTGCGCACCGAGGCACGAGACCCGCAGCTGATTAAAACAGTGGATGCTTACGTAGTATTTCTTGAGCACATCAATAACTCTATTTCAGCCAATCCGGAGATGCGCCAAGCACAAAGTGCTCAAGGCTTAGAACTCCTTGCTACCGCACGCATCGAGGCATCTACTTTAAGTGGTGACTTTTCGACCTTGCGTTCAACCCTACTTGATGGCGCTCAAGATTTTGAAATGATGCTCTCTGGATTTGCTGCAATCGCAACCCTCGCGGAAAGTCGAAGCGGACAAGTCGTTAACAGCGCCGATAATCAATTGGCGCCTTTCTTGGTCAAGACTGCTTTCCGAAACGCTCGCGACGCAGACCAAGGTGGCGCTATCGAAGGTGCCTTGAACTCTTATCAACATGACATCAATGTAATGCGGGTTTGGACAGGTCGAATGGCTCAAGTCCAAAACAACATCAGCAATTACCCTTCTCTCACGCACTACCAAGACGCAATGGAACAAGCTGTTCGTGGAGCAAGTCCAGGTATGCGCCAAGCCGCTAGAACAACCGCTGAAGCGCAGTGGCGAACCGCCAACGCGCAAACCCATCTGAGCGAAGCTGATTCGGCTATCCAGCATGGGTTACAAAATGTTGATGAAGCCAATACGTCGCTGGATTCAACCTCAGAGTCGCTGCGCAGCGCCGAGAACCACGCATGGCAAGCCAACCGAGCCCTCGCCCAAGGCGATACAGGCAGCGCCCGCCAGCGAGCAGAGAGCATTCGCACGAATTTAAGCGGCGTTGATTCAGAAATCGCATTTGCCCGAGAAAACCTAGCAGCTGCCATGCAGCTATCGGGTGAAGCCGACACGCATCTAACAAGCGCCACAAGTGAGCTGGGACGAGCAGATGAAGCAAGACTCAGTGTTGCATCGGGAACTTACGGCCGGCGCTTTCAAGGCTCATTAGCGAAGCTTCAAGCTGATATTCTGCGCCTTGAATCTCACAAAGACCAACTCCAAGAGCAGCTTGGTTTACTGGATGGCTATATTGAAGCCGCCAGTAATCGAAGAGGAGCTCTTACAACCGGTGTCCGCGAAATTCGAACCGCTGCAGGAGATGTGCTCACTGAAGCTCAGACGATTGAAACACGCCAAGCCGAAGAGGCCTATGCGGGTGCGCTTGAGGAAATGATACGTAACGATGTTCTGGTACTGAATGAATCAGGATTGGCTGCACTGATTCATGCTGCAGCAGATGAAAATGGTGAATCAAGCCGAGTCGACTTTAGGGTTGGAGGCGGGGTTGCTGTGCAAGGCACCATTGGCGTTGTTGGAGGAAGAGCTTGGCTTCAAGGTATGATTAGCAGTGGTGTCTCCGTTAAGCGCCCAGATAATGATTCCGTTGAAGTCGCCATCGATTTGAAGGCCATGGTCAATGCTGGGGTCGAAGCGGAATTTCTCTTCGGCCTTGTGGGTGTGGGAACAGAGGTCACAGTACAAGGCGGTGGCAAAATAGCACTGCGATTTGCAAACGAAGAAGATGCTGCACGGTACCTTATGCAAAGAATTTACGCCCCCATTATTAATGAAGCGAGAAATCAGGTCCCGGCGGATGCGAGAGACAATTTTGATGACCTTGTGCGCGTAGGTCCATTCTCACAAGAACCACCACGCCATTCGGTTCTGCGTATCAATAGCACCGACATCTCCGTAGATGGAGCGGTAAGAGCAAGGCTCGGAGTTCCTGGAGTTGTTACAGCTCACGCTAAGGGAGGCTTGAAGACACAAGCGGTCCAACAATCGATGTATGATGCGCTTACTGGCGAGCATCGTGGCGAGAGCACAACACATACAACAACCGCCTACGGCGAATTTGGAGCAAGTATCAAGGATGTTGGCAGCGTTAATGTACGAGCAGAAGTACAATGGCGCGAAGTTGAGAGAGACGCCAATCAGCTTAATACAACTCAAACTCGGAATTTTAATTTCCAGGTTAAAATGGGCGGCAATGTAGCTCGCTCAATTCATCAGAGCGGCGCACCTGCTATTCTTGAATTGGCCGGTGAAATGTTGGGCGTTCAAGGGGCACCACCGTTTAGCGACCAGGAACTCTCGGCCGCCGGTGTAAGCCGCGAACTCCTCGAAGGAGTTCAAACCGGAATCACTTCCCAACTCCATAATATTCCGGGAGCGCAGTCCTCGATTACACTTAGAGTCAACGTTAGCCAACAAGACGTATCAGCACCTGGCGCGACTGAGCCCGATTATGAGACTCAATACACGCGAGCATCCGTCAAATACTCGACCTTCGCGGGCACGGGCAAAGGCAGTCTAAAAAATGGAGGCGGAGCACTTGGCACACATTTTACCGCCGGCGTGGGATATGAGCGAAGTGAAGTCATCGGTGAAGTCATCAACGAAAACCAAGCTGGTGAAAACTACGTTCTTCGAAATGCTGCAAGTTACGAAGACCATCCACGGTTTAGTGCGTGGGCAGGTGGACATAGAAATGCCGTGGCCGATATTTTTAGAAGTGGAAACTACAATAATAATATTCCAGAGGATGCGAGCATCGAAATTGACGGAACGATTTGGAACGCAGATCAGATTCAATCGTTTCGGGCAAGCCTGGGAGACTCCAACGGCATCACCATGAGCCGGGCTAGGTTTAGCAAAATTACACAAGTGATGTGGCAGCTAGAACGCAATGCACATAGAGTTTCGCAGGCATCTCAACATTGAGCCAAGAGGCCTTATACCTCAGGGGATAATCTTGTTGGTGTCGACCTTTTCGTCACTGAATTTTGCGGGGGGATTTTTCTCGGAGTCGGCGGGTTTTAAGTAACGCACCGGAGTTTCGGGACGAGGAGCTTCTTGATGCTCTCCAAGCATCTTAAAAAGCAAAAACCCCCCAGCTCCAATGACGAACAATGCAGCAATCAAGACCAACACGCCAAAAGCTCCACCTTGTTTAGAATTACTCACCGATATTCTCCTAAAACTAAGCCACCAAGCATACCGAATATTACTCAAAAAATCTACAGCCTATGGTATTCGACCCTTTCACTTGGGTGTTTCCCTTTCCCATTGCCCCTACTTTGATTAAAGATAGTCCCAGCTTCACCCATGGAAAGGGCTTTCAATGCTTTTACGACCGATACTTCAAAGCTTCACAATTTTTGCAGTTTTGACACTCACTGCCTGCTTGGGTCCAACCGGCGATGTGCCAAACGAAGATCCAACAGATACGGAGCCAGAGCCCGTGACCGTTGCGAGTATGCTGGCGTCGATGCCGGAGTTCTCAGTCTTCAGCGCTGCATTGGAAAATACCGGATTAGCCTCGGTACTCGAAGGAACTGGTCCCTTTACTGTTTTTGCACCAACCAACGACGCGTTTGAAACTCTCAACCTAGATCTATCAGCGCTGACTCCAGATCAAATGGCAGATCTACTTCAATACCACATCATCGCGGGAGAAATGACGGGCAACGCGGCTCAGAACACCGCCTGGAGCAACACGCTTCTACAGGAACGAATTCATCTTCAATACATCCAGGGTAAAGTTGTCATCGATGGCCTAGCCACGGTGACCAATCTCGATAGGGTCGCAGACAACGGAATTGTTCATGTGCTAGACGGAGCACTGCTTTCTTCAAGCATGCGCAGCCGGATAGATTTGATTCAAATCGTGAGTTCCTACCCACGTTTGAGCAAATTCAAAGAGCTCATGGAGCGCTCGGGTCAGCTTTCCCTGGACCTCGGTACCGATAACATCAACCTAACGATTTTTGCTGCCGCCAACTTTGGGTTTAATGCAGTGGACATCGATCCTGTCGAGATGGACTCAAGCTCTTCGGCAGCCCTGGGCCAAACACATGCTGCCAACGGGGTACTCGATTCTGAGGCGCTTGAGGAGCTCACCACGCTGGAAATGCTCTCGGGAGCAAGCGTATCAATCAGTGCAGATGGAGACCTTAGACTCAACGAGAGTTCCACAGTCACGTACGCAGATATCGATGTAAACAATGGAATTCTTCATATCATCGACCAACCCATTGAGACTGAGCCTGCCGAGTAACAACAAAGCCCCCACCAACTGACCCGTTGGCGGAGGCTTTTCGAACGATGACTGAAAACGATTGGTTCAAATTTGTCTAGGTTGACCCACCCGCAAACCACCAACTATTCCTAAACAGCCCATCGGTTATTCGCAGCCGAAGCTGCTTCGTTTAGCCCTCCGTGATGTCAGTTCGCCTCTAAAGAGACCTTCCAACATCGGCTATTCATATCCTATTGGTTCCCTCTGACTAATTCTGTATCTGTTTGTTCAAAGAGGCAAAAAAAATTAACAATATTGAGCACTTAATAACGACAGAGGCCTACACGGCCATACCCCTGCAGGGTCGAGCTTGCTTGTTCGCTAGGAGAGCGATAGCCATCTTACATGGCATCCAAGAAAATCAGTGCTGAAACCATCCTAGCTTCACCCGATGCTCAAAACAGACCTGGTCTGATTTTGGGACTCATGGAAGGGCGTGCTTTTTGGGAAGCCGGTGCTTATTTTGCGACCTACCCTTTGCAGCGTTTCTTACCCCAAGGCGACGGTCACCCCGTGATGGTCTTACCCGGTTTTGGCAGCGGGGATCCTGCAACCATCCTTCTACGGACCACTCTGAAGAAGCTGGGCTACCAGACCTACTCCTGGAAAGCTGGGCTCAATATGGGAAACCGCCCTGGCCTTTTTAAACATCTACACAACCGAATCGATACCATCATCCAGAAGAATGGCCGAAAATTAAGCCTCGTAGGTTGGAGCCTCGGAGGTATCATGAGCCGAAAGCTCGCCTTCCAAAACCCTGAGGCAATACGTTCGGTCATTACTCTTGGCAGCCCTTTTTACGGAGCTGATGATTCAACCAATATCAGCGCATTGCTCTCCGTGACGGCCAAAATACGCAGACGAGCAGTTCGGAAAGAGCCGGCCCCCTTCAAACCCTGGCTCAACGAACCTGCCATCCCAGTTCCCTTCTCTTCTCTCTACAGCCGAACCGATGGCGTCGTGACATGGAAGACCTGTCTCGAACCGGATTATCCATTGCGCGAGAATATCCATGTTCCATCAAGTCACATGGCATTTGGCTTCAATCCGCTTTCACTTTATGTCATCGCTGACCGCCTGGCTCAGCGAGACGGCGCCTTTACCCCGTTTTCCCCTGGTCCCCTCCTCGATCTGCTTCTACGCTAAGAATTAAGATTTCTCCTTGACGGGTCGACCCACGAGCGGCTAAAAGCGTAACTCTTCAAAGATACACTAAAGCCATAAGGGGGATGACCATGACTTTAGGACGAAGGTTTCTGATAACGCTTGCTCTACTGAGCCTATATCCAGTGCATACCCAGGCGGCGAACCGTTCTTTACACACGATGACCACAGGAAATGGGCACCATTTCTCAATTTTTGACCGTCCCTCAGGCCGGATAACCCAATTCCTCGAGCATCCTTACGCTTTCGTCGCAGCTGCAAATGATGAAGGAACCTATGGGATTCACCGGCGAAACCTAGCGCATGATTTATACTTTGGGATCCAAACCGCTCAAGGCAACCAATGGCTCACCGAGCTTGATGACATCGAATACGCTGAACAAAGTCATATTATATCGGGCCGTCAGCACGTGGGCCCCATCGAAACTCAAACATACTACTTTGCGCCTTTCGCGCTCTCGGCCAACGCTCTAACAATGATTTTGGAAGTGACCAACCATTCACCCAACGAACAAGAAGTCACCGTATTTGCCAAACCGAATCTAAAGTTAGGCGAAGGACGACCCTACCCAAATGACTGGAATGAGTACCTAGAAAAACGCGGTGGTTCTTCACCTCATATGCGAGAGACCGGGGCCGGTGGTGGGCACGCCTTTTATTTACCGTTTGAATCCTCAACTCAAATGACTTGCGGACAAGACAGCCCTATTTATAACGCCGTTTTGAACGGCTCCTGGATTTCTCAAAACAACACATGCACTGGTTCAAGTCAGGTGCCTCTCTTGCATCAAAGCTTGACGCTCGCTCCAGGTGAAACCAAGACTTGGGGATTAACGGTCATTTTCCTTAACGACAACCCTATTCATCCACGCGCCCATAGCTTTCGGGACTCGCGCAGTGCAGACGATATACTCTCTCTTTGGGACAACTACAGTAATGGGCAGTCGGCCATGGTTGCACTCCAAAACGAGTTCAGCTCTTTTGAAGCTTGGCGCAAACCAGCTCCAGCTGGCCTGTCCGCCACAGAACTCAAAGTGTGGAGACAATCCGAAGCAGTACTTAGAATGGGACTGATAGAAGAAAAGCCATCCAACTCCGGCATGCTTCTGGCATCTCTGCCTCCCGGTGATTGGCATGTTGGATGGGTACGAGATGGAACCTATGCCGCCGTATCCCTCGCCATGACCGGACATTATGAAGAAGCCAAAAAGGGTATCGAATTTTTCCTGGGCGCTGAAGCTGGGCTCTACAACCGCCCAGAGTATTATGAACTACAGCGTCCTTATCGAATCTCCGTTTGCCGCTACTTTGGAGACGGTCAAGAAGAGAGTGATTGGAACATCGATGGCCCCAACTACGAAACAGATGGCTGGGGTTTAGTTCTTTGGGCAGCGCGCCAGTACTTAGAAAGCAGTTGTGATTTGGATTGGCTTGATTCAACAACCCGCCAAGGCGACACGGTTTATGAGGCGTTGCTCCACATTGGCCACGATATCAAAAGTCTTATCATCGATGACCTCCCCGCTCCTGATAACTCAATCTGGGAAGTACATTGGAATCACCGACAAATCTTCGCATACACCGTGGCCACTCAAATCCGCGGACTCGCCGACCTTGCCGCGATTATTGCTTTAAAGGGAGACGAAGTATTGAGCCAAGAGTTCCAACGCTTGGCCGACAATATGCGTAATAAGGCTCAAGAGGTACTCGTGCATCAACCCACCCAAAGCATCGCCAGTCATGCGGGTGTGGCGTCATCTTATACGCACGCTGATGGCTCCACCGTCGAGTTTCTTAATTGGGGAATCTTTGAGCCAGACTCGAGTATTTATTCGGGAACGCTTGAGCAATACGACATCATCCGTACCGACTTTGGCGGTTACCGTCGACTCGATCCCGAGCTTTCTCTTACCGGGGAATCTGCCGCAACGGTCTATGATACCCGAGAGTGGGTCATGATGGATCTCAGGATTGGCGACGCATGGTTAAAATCTAATCACGTGAACGGACTTTCGGAATACACCAACCTTTTTGATACCGTCACCGAACTGGCAGCGGCCAACGACAATTTGATTGCGGAACTCTATGACCCCACCAATGGCAGCTACGAAGGTGCCATCCCCATGGTGGGTTACGGAGCCGGTGCGTGGATGATGTCTAAGCTACTCAAATTAGGTCAGGATGCAGCAAGCGTCGACAGCACTCTGGAGCACTGCCTCGTCGATGACTCGGAAATCACCGGAAACGATTCAGAACCGGACGAGGAGTGCCAAGTTCAGCAGCCAGGCGACTCAACTGATTCAGATGAGAATGAGAGCAGCCCTGATGAACCAAGCAATAACAACTGCGAGAATGAAACCACACCACCTGCCAGCACCAACTCAAACAATAGTGAAGAAACTACCTCAGAGACGACAGACTCTACCGGCGGTTGTGCAGGTACGCCGGGGTCACTCTACTTTCTTCCATTCATTGTGGGATTGTTGAGGCGAAGAGATTAAATTCTGCTCCCCAGGTGCTCAGCGCCGGATCTCTATAGAAATCCCTTGTTTAGCTCTGAGCCACTGAAATCGGCTTCAACCACCTAACCCACCTTAAACACTTGTCCCAGAGAGCACACTTGGATAATCGTCAGTAAGGAGGTGGCCATGAAATTATTAAGTCCATTGATTGTTTTGAGTGTCGTTGTGACGAGCTTGTTCACGGGTTGCAGCAGCGAGGACACATCACCGGAAGAGACTCAGACCGTCGACGTCACAGTCCGGGGCCCCTACAATGTTGGGCAACAGGCTACCGAAATCACTTACACCCCGAATGGAATTGCTGAGCCCCGAACACTTCGGCTCATCATGTGGTACCCAACAAATGAAACACGAGGTACCGAGCCTCTATGGGGTGAGAGCCTCATCGACGCGGCCCCCATTCCAGATGCTGAGTTTCCTGTACTCGTCTACTCTCATGGAACCAGCTCCTTTGCTGAATGCGCGTATGAGCTGATGGAATACTTCGCATCTCACGGATTCGTCGTGGCCAGTGCCGACCATACCGGCGACACCACGGCCAACCGTGACGAGCCTCGAAATACAGAAATGTATGTTCAGCGGCCTCAAGACATCTCTGCTGTCATCGACACCATTTACTCCCTGCCGGCGACGAACCCATTGGCCGGCCGACTTACAGACGACCTAGCACTTGCGGGCCACAGCTTTGGTGGCTGGAACGTATTCAGTGCTGTTGGTGGAACCTTCTCCGAAGAAAGAATTGCTGAGTGCGACGGCACAGCACAGAGCTCTCTTTGTACAAACATGACTGATGAATATGCGACGATTCTCAGACAAGGATTTCGAGACGAGCGCGTTAAAGTCTTGATCCCCATGGCGCCCGGCAATGCACCGCTCATGGGCCCCGAAGGCGTTTCCAACATAACCATCCCAATTATGCACATGTCCGCAACGCTCGATGGCAATTGCCCGAACGAAACACAAGGCGACCCCTACTGGGACAATATTTCAGCGCCCAATTCAATGCGGGTAAACTACGATAAAGGTGGGCATCATTCTTACATTCTGACTTGTGAAATTACGCCTTGGATCGGGGACGAAAATGGCGGCGGTTGCGGGGACGAGTTTACCGACTACAAAATCCTCCTGGAAGCGACCAACATATACTCCTTAGCTTTCACCAGACTGCACCTCTTCAACGACCAAGATATGCTCCCGATCCTCAATGGAGAAACCTCCACATTTGAAGATGTGACATTATCTTACAAATAACGCAGCCAGAGATTGAGTGCACCGAGTATGCCTCTCAAAATCAGTAACTTGCAGGCACAGCCCGAAGCTAAGCATTGACAACGCGGCGCGTCGTCACCTAGTCTCAGAGCCTTCTGCGGTGCTTGCTCTATGCAAGCACAACGGTTCGGGGAGGGGACTTATGAATTCAATATCTACAGATGGTCCAATCGATCAATCCGACTACCTAAAACCCCAATTTCCGCGTAGAATCATTCGTGCCGGAGGCAGCATCTTGTCCAAAGTGGCTGCTCAACCATCCTCAACAGGGGGCTCTAAGACGTGATTAAAATGAACCTTTTCAACACCTTATTACTCGCTGGCGCTTTGCTAACGACGCCTGGCTGTTCGAGTGACAGCGGTGAGGACCCTGGGCGTATTACGATGCACCGCCTAAACCGGGCTGAGTACAACAATACGGTTCGCGATCTCATGAAAACGGAGCTCAAGCCAGCCAACGATTTTCCCCTCGATGACCACGGTTACGGGTTTGATAACATCGCTGATGTGCTGAGTCTTTCAGGGCTTCAAATCGAACTCTACCATCGCGCTGCTGTTTTACTTACTGACGACCTGTTTCGCGCGGCACCGACCTTCACCGTGCAACCAGAAGGTCTGGAATCAGTGGAGACGGGATCGAGTTATCACGGCAAATGGTGGAGCCTTTGGGAAGGCACTCCTTTCACAACCAATATTGAAGCCAGAGAAGACGGTGAGTTTGTTCTAAGTCTTCGCGCATTCGGACGAACGCTGGCTGGGGAATCACCTCGTCTCAAAGTGGAACTAGACGGCGCCGAGCTTACCATTCTCGATGTGACTGCTCTTGAAGCTGACCCCAATATTTTCGAACTCGCTGTGTCCACGACTGGCGGCTCACATGAGTTAGCCCTCACTCTTCTCAACCCTCAATACGATACGGAAGCGCTAGAGTTTCGCAGAGTCATGTTTGATTGGGTAAAGCTGGAAGGCCCCATGGAGGGCATCGTGCCTTCGAGCGCTCGCAGCCAACTGATCACTTGTGAGTTAACATACACAGAATATGAAGAATGTGCCCGAACAGTACTGTCTCAATTTGCAAACCTTGCATACCGCCGTCCAGTAACAAATACTGAAATCACGGCACTGGTCGAGTTGGTTAAAATGGCAGTCGCTGAAAGTGACCATCCTGAAGTTGGCCTTGCCAACGCGATGCAGGCTGTCTTAATTTCGCCCCACTTTATTTTTCGAGTGGAATTAGATGAAGACCCAACTTCCCTCGATCCACATGATCTGTCGGACTATGAACTCGCAAGCCGCCTCTCTTACTTCATTTGGAGCAGTATGCCAGATGAGACGCTTCTTGATTTAGCAGCCGAGGGTAACTTGAACGACAAGGGTGTTCTAGCAACTCAAGTGGACCGCATGCTCAGCGACTCTCGCTCGCAAGCGCTCGTTGATAATTTCGCCGGTCAGTGGCTCTATACCCGAGCGATGAAGAGCGTTGAACCCGAACCCAACACGTTTCCAGACTTCGATGACGAACTCGCCGTCGGACTCCAGCGCGAAACGGCATATTTTTTCAAATCATTCCTAGACGACAATACCCCAATTGAGAAATTGCTCACGGCCGACTTTACTTATCTTAATGAGCGCGTAGCCACGCACTACGGTATCGAAGGTGTGACTGGAAGCGAAATGCGGCGGGTTGACCTGGCTCCCGACGACAAACGCGGCGGGCTCTTAACACAAGGCTCGCTTCTTACTGTTACCTCTTACCCTGCCCGTACATCACCGGTTCAGCGCGGCAAGTGGGTTCTACAGCAGATGCTCTGCGACGAACCCGCCCCACCACCACCTGGCGTTGAAGGTCTTGTTGAGGAATTGAGTCCTACGGCAAGCCTACGAGAGCGTTTGGAGCAACACAGAGCTGCGCCAGTATGCGCTGCCTGCCATGAGATCATGGACCCAATCGGCTTTGCCCTTGAGCACTTCAATGCAGTCGGCCAATGGCGAGAAGACGATGATGGATACGAAATCGATGACAGCGGGCTCTTTCCAGACGGAACGACATTCACTGGCGCTTTTGAAATGGCCGACGTCATTAAGGATGACCCTAAACTTCGGGAATGTGTAGCAGAGCACATGTACACATACGCGATGGGACGCGGCATCGAAACCTACGATGCCTACCACCTAGAAGAAATCACTGAGAGTTACAGCAGTGCCGGTGGCGGTCTTCGCGAACTCATTCGCGAGATTGTTCAAAGTGAATCCTTCCGTAAACGACGCGGAGACGAGAGTGTCGAAGTAGGTTCGGAAGAAGGAGTGGAGCAATGATTAAAACAGGAATTTCAAGACGTGCGTTCCTCGGTGGCGCTGGTGCCATGTTGGCTCTGCCCTTTTTACCTTCGATGTGGCCCAAAGAAGCCATTGCGGCGGCAGCCAATCGTAGGCGACTTATGGTTTTTTACGTTCCCAATGGCCTCAACATGCAAGACTTTACCCCGGTTGGAACCGGAAGAGACTTTCAGCTCGCGCCAATTATGGAACCCATGGCTCCCTATAAAGAGGATATTCTCGTAGTCAGTGGACTGGCCAACCTGCCAGCGATTCCCGACGGACCAGGAGGTCACGCGTCGGGCACAGGTGGCTTACTCACCTGTACTGCTGTGAACAAAAGCGAAGGCTCAGATATCCGCGCGGGTATCTCCATGGACCAGCTTTTAGTTCGAGAGCGAAACCCTGGTACCATGTTTCCTTCAATGCAGTTGGGAACTGATGGTGGAGCCGATGTTGGTAACTGTGACTCCGGTTATAGCTGTGCTTATGTGCGCAATATTTCCTGGGCTGGCCCAACAACTCCGATTCAAAAACTTACAGACCCACAAATCGTTTTCGACCGGATGTTTGCGGGTAACGACCCACTGGCAAGCCGCGCCGAAAAAGATAAGAGACGCCGTTACAACAAGAGCATCCTAGACTACGTGCTTGCAGAGGCACAAAGCCTAGACGGCAAGCTTGGCGTGACAGACAGGCGTAAACTTGACGAATACATGACAGGCGTTCGTGAACTGGAAACACGCATTACACAACCTCCAACGATTGAGTGTGGAAGTATTGAAATGCCCGGCTCCGAGCTGGAATTCCCAGAACAAGTACGCGCTATGTGCGACCTCATGGTTACAGCATTCCAGTGTGACATGACACGTATCATCACGTTCATGATGGGCAACGGAATCAGCAACCGCTCGTTTAGTTTTCTAGGGGTGACTGGCGGTCACCATGAACTCTCCCACCACCAAAACAAACAAGAGAGGCTTGATGCGCTCACCACCATCGGACGATGGGAAATGGAGCAATTTGCTTATGTTGTGGGCCGGATGAAGGACATCGAAGAGAGTGATGGTACGGCACTCGATAACTCGTGTCTGATGTTTGTCAGCGAAATGGGTGATGGGGACAATCATGATCAGCATGCTCACCCACTGATGATTGCTGGTAATTGCAGCGGGAAATTCGATACTGGCCGTCATGTTCAGCTCGAAGGTGAAGTTCCTCTCGCAAATGCTCACATGGGCGTCATGGATGCCCTAGGCGTTCAGGTAGATACCTTTGGTGACAATGGAACCATGCCCTTGGCAGACTTGAAGGAGGGGTAATATGCTAAAGCCTGCTTTCCCAATCATACTTATTCTAACTGCACTGATGGCGTTTGGCTGTTCTGGCGATACCGTTGATGAAACAGAGGGTGGACTAGAAGAAGAGGTCATTAACTACCCAGAGAGTCCCGCCGGACGTCTTGTCAGCCTTGATGCGCCCGAGGGACCATCCGCTGCGCGCGCCGCAGGGTGTACTGTTCTGGGAGAATACGCTGGAGCCGGTCTAGGTAGCTTGGCTATTTTGTCCGGTGGCCTCGACCAAAACTTTAAAGCAAACGGAGCCGGTGAAGTCGGAATGGTTTTAGTCGGTGAAGTTGAAAAGTTTTCGCTCGACGCGCCCATGACCATGAATATTTTAATGGGCGGGCAAGATGAGGAAAATGGTTTTACGAAAGTAGCTCCATCCAACTCCATCGTGGACCCGGCAGCTGTCGACGCTATCTTCAGCAATATCATTTTGGATGACGACGGTTGGTTTGATGCTGTGACTGAGCAGCTACGATTGCCCGTTCCCATCCTGGAAGACTTCATGGTTGCTGCAGGTATCAACGCCGCCACGATGAGCGGTCAGATGGATGTGACTGAAGATGGCATGAACTTCAACGGATTACTGATGGGCTACCTACCTGCCGAAGAAGTTATGAAGATTGCAATGGCTCTCATCGATGCATGTGGTTGGGATGAAACTCCAATCATCTGCGACATCACTGCGGGTCAAATTACTGCGACGACGGAACCCGAAGCTGCCTATGAAATCATTGTTGGTTTCATGGGGCACTACGATGTGCGTATTGAAAACGGTATCCCGGTATCCTGTGACCTAGAGGCCGCTGAGACAGATCCAACGGGCTGTAACGCCCTCGGTGTTTGTTTAGAAGTGGAAATGGAAGCGATTACCTTACCGTAATCAGTCTTCCTTCCGCAGGAACTCCTCAAGCATAACCGCTCGAACATCTCCGAAATATTGTGAGTTATACATACTCACATGCGAGCCTGATACGTTCAGATAAACTTCGTTGTAGAGTTCATACAGGCTATAACTATCGTCTGATGAGATAGCATCGGCCAGCTTCGCACTGAACTGATCCGCCAACCAAACATCAATCGTTTCATCATACTCGTAACTGATCGAGTTTTCACTCGCATTGGCTGCTGTGAGCATCAACACACCATTGAGCTGTTTTACGCCAGGGTCATCACACACGTAAATCGTTTGGCTTGATTCTGTAACGACACTCAGCCAACCTGAGCTATCGAGGTCTGTTCCAATGTCGACTCTCCAGCCCCCATCACTACAATTATCACCGGCAACTTCAGGCGTAATGGCGATCATCCCCTCCCCTGTTTCATCGTCGCACGCGAAGTAGCTAGCTTCCACTGTATCCGGCGCTCCACTTTCATCAGCGTCGGGTCCAATATCAACTCGCTGTCCGCCGCTCACACATGAATCGCCGGCCAACTCCTCATTCACCTCAATCGCTAAGGGTACAACCTCTTCATCGTTACCGCATCCACTGTCTAGAATCGCACCCATGACGCCCGAAAAACACGCTTCAATGACTACGAGCATACGTCGAAAAATCGAGCGGTCTTGCATATTACATAACGAATCCAGCATTAGCTCTGGCGAAAGAACCTCAACGCCGGCGCCCTCGCCGAGCAAGAACGCATCCGCCTCATTCCCTGCACCGACTGCAACACCTGCCGGCCCACCGTGCCCAACCATATAAACGTAGATATTACTCGAGCTAATGGCCTCAATGACTGTTGGGAATTGTTCCGTGGGAACACCAGATAAAACAGCTTGAATCATTTCTAACGAGACATCACCAAGGCGGTAATCTATTTCAATTTCACTGTAAAGGTTAGGGCCATCGACCTCATTACGAATAACACCAGCTTCGGTGTTGATTTCGTTATCAGCCAGATCATCCTGAAGCGCCAAAATGATTCTGTCATCAGCGATCCCCCGTTCTTTAAACATCTGGTATTGCCTCAGTGCATCAGACTCATGCCGGTAGTTTTCCCAGCCCTTGGAAACTGAAACGATGAACACCCAGAGGTCGTCCTGAGTAACCCCAGGGTCATAGGTACCTAAGGTAATATCCTGCTGTGCGCCTGAAGTTGCTCGCGCTTCCAGGATAGAAGTTGAGCTTCGAGAACGAATACTATTATTCCCTGTTGAATAATACGTTGAAAATACCATGCGACCATTCTCAAAACGCCATTGGCCATAACTTGACTCTTTCAAGTCAGTGTAAAGCTCATCTTCAAAGGTAAGGGTACCCGTTGCTCCCGTTAGGTTAGGTCTCCGATTTTCCCGAATCGCTACGAGCGCATCCTTCACGCCATCTTGATCCCACCCTACCGGCTCTCCGCGATAGCTGACGACCTCTTTCAAGGAGGCCGCAAGATCGGGCCCGCCTTTTCCACCACTGTGCTCAAGTCCATATCCAACAAGCAACATTGCGTCGTATATATTGGCGGCGTAGGGAGGAAGCTCGTCAACTCCATAGCGATACTTGTATTCGATATCAAAACCGCTTTCAGGAGCAGCTGATAGAGTTACACCCTCAACCCCTTCTGCATTATCCCCCAAGGTTGTCAGTAGCTCACTGCGATAACCTTCGCTGCTAAAATACAATTTAACATCAGGCTCATTAAGCTCATTATAGGCAGCCACCGTATTAACCATGCATACAATCTGGTCATCATTCTCGGGCACGGCAAAAAGAATATCCGGTGCCCCTGCCAGTATACCGTTTACCGGTTGCGCACATGCGTCGGGAGAAGAGTCACCATCCTGTCCATAACGGTCGACGACAACGTCATCAATTCCATACCCAACCTCGGCGGCAAAGAATCCGAACCAGTCAAAAAAGGTGTCCCCGTAAAGGCTAAAGTTCGTAAGCAAAGCTACCTTCTCTGCATCAGCAGCCAAGGCTGAGAGAATCATAATCTCAGTTTGGGCAATATCGGACTCTAAAGTTCGCCATACATAATCGTCATCACCGTACGTTCGAAATATCTCGCCGGCTGTTGCAGCGGGGGTGACCATCACCACTTCAGTAGGTGTAAACCGTCTCGCCGCCTCCACCACTTGCTCGGATTTACCGGGGCCAATCACTGCCACGATATCCGGGTCTTCACTTATCTCACGTGTAATTTGGGATAACTTAGACGATGAGTTTGCTTCATAATAAACAAGTTCAATCGGGCGCACCGCCAAAATACCCCCCGCCTCATTCACATTATCCTTTGCCCATTCGAGGGCATTTAAGTCCCACGTTTGTCCAACATCCATTATCACCGCAACCTTCAAGGGTGCGTTGAAAGTATTTTCGCAGGCCGTAAGCCCAATACAGAAAACAACCGTGGCGATACCAATATACCGTAACATCATTGTCCTCCTTGGTACGCCAACTCAAGGGTTAGCGCCTTCGCAGTAAAACTCTCATGACTGTTACCAACCAATTCGGTCATTTTGGGATTGACGACGAATGCGACACTGTCATCCCTCAAACCCACGACTTCATGGCCACCATTAAAAGAACCGCCATCTGTTGTTGTCATTGTATCGATTAATTTAAAGTTGAGATTCTTAACCACTGATCCCAAAACAACGTTCTCGCCCATGGAACTCAGGTCGTAATCAAAGCCAATAACATATCGGTCATTCTTCTTTTTCGCCGCTTCAAGGACACCCAAACTCGTGGCACCAGCTGCTACGAAAATAACATCTACCTCATCCTCTGCGTAAAGCTCATCTGCCACTCGAAAACCTTCATCATAGTTATTAAAACCGTTAGCAGATGGAGACAGGTAGGTCGCAATGGCTGTCCCCCCGGCTTCCTCCACTCCGTCGATGAATCCAGCTGCCGCGTCTTTGACATCACTTGTTAGCCCGCCACCAATCACCGCGATGGTTTTTGTTGCTGATGCGTTTACCGCCGCAACACCCGCTAAAAAACCAGGTGCATACATTCGGTAGTTAACCGAGAGCACCTTACTACAGTTGGTCTCTGCTCCTTCAAGGTGCAGCACCTTACGATCTCTAAACTGACACTCAACTTGAAGTACCAAGTCGTCGTAGGTATCAGTCATTAGGATGATTAATTCATTCGGACTTCTCAGAGGATCCGAAAGAACCGAGGTCAGCATATAGCCTGCATCATCGCGGTCTTTTGGCGTCCACTGCACAAGCGTTGCGTCCAGTAAATCACGGCCTTCTAAGACGCTCCGAAAAGCTGCATCGTTGATCCCTTTATCGCCTCGTCCTTGCTCGCCGTATAAAACGTGAACGGTAAAACCAAAGTCGCCGCATGACACCAACACAAAAGACATAAAAAGAGCGGCAGTCGCTTTGATAAGCTTAGGTAAATCTACTCTAAACAATATAGCCCCCTAAGTTCGCAATGCGTTCTCTAACGCACTTAACCTATGGACTTATTTTAGCCTCAACTCGATACTCACACCAGAGAACTCGGTGTAGGTTGACGCACTACTTAAGCGCACCTTATCATTTCTATTCCATGGCTCGTCTCCTCGAGCCACCAACCTGGACGGCGCGGTGCCGGACTTTTGCCCCACTTCAACCGCTTTTGCTTGAGGCGCTTTACTAAAATTCACGGTTAGACGCGCCGCGATAAAGAGACGAACGATCTCAGTATCGTCATTGAACGTACGAAATTTAAATCAGATCATCAATGCACCAGATCCTGCCGGGAGTTTACTTGCGCCTCTAAATGCATGATGTAGTGAAATACAAATGGCAGACCAGCTAACCCTCAAGAATGAGACAGGCTATGCAAAAATATCAGTACAATCACGCTTCATTATCCCTACGATTCGTTGTGCTCAGCACAGCAGCGACAATTGGTATGTCCGGATGCAACGACCAGGCCCCCGGTACTCCTCCCGGTTATTGTGCAGCCACTCTTAGCTGCGACTCCATTGAGAGTAATGCTTCCCTAACCTACCCACCTCTACTCGATACAGAATGGACCATCACTGGAGAATTCCAAACCTACTCATCGCCGCGAGCAGCAGACCTAAACGGAGATTGTATCAAAGATATTATTATTGGTCATGGCGAAGAAGGCGGTCCGGAAACAGGACAAGGTGTAGGTTATGTTACTGCCCATGATGGAGCCAGTGGTGCTCTTTTGTGGCGTGTCGGTCCTGATTTTGATGACGCCGTATCACTCTATGAAATCGTTGGAAGCCCGGCGCTAATCGACTTGAATCAAGATGAAACCGATGACGTGGTCATTGGTGGACGAGACGGAGCACTCATTGCAGTCGATGGCATCACCGGCGATAAATTATGGCAATTCTACCCTGAAGGCGACGCAGAGGAAGATGGCTGGTATAACTTTTATACGCCTCAACCCATCGGTGATGTGAATGCCGACGGCGTTCCCGATATTCTCTCCGCCAATGGCGGCGATGCCAAGCAAGCACCTTTTCAAGAAAGACTTCCCGGCTTTCTCATGGTCATCAGTGGCAGTGACGGCAGTATTCTCTATTTTGCACAAATGCCTGACGGCATGGAAACCTATATGTCACCTATCGTCTACACGCCGCAAAGCGGTGGGGTCACCTATGTTTTGTTCGGAACAGGCGGCGAATCATTTGCAGGCTCTCTTTGGCGTGTTCCACTTGATGATGTTCTTACCGGCGATATCAGCGCAGCTCAAAAGCTCACGGAGCCACGTTCACACAAAGGCGTTATCGCACCACCAAGCCTTGCCGACGTGAACCTCGACGGCAGTGAAGATATTATTGTGGTTACCTTCGATGGACAGGTTGAAGCCATCGACGGCATCACTGGTGAATCCATTTGGCATTACGAACTCTCCGGCGCCAATAAAGATGAGGTTGAATCATATGCGACACCGGCCATCGGTTATTTCGATGGCGATGGGGCCCCCGATGTATTTGTGACCCTCTCTCTAGGCGTTTGGCCTCGCTACAGTGGATCTGCACTTATCGCGCTTTCCGGTTGGAATGGTGACGTTATTTCTCGTGAATACACAGACTATCCGGGCTTTCCATCCCCGCTGGCAGCGGACCTCAATGGTGATTCCCGAGACGAAGCATTGGTCGTTATCCCCAATTTTATGGAGAGCCGTTCAACCTTTCAGATCATAGATTTTGCGAACGATGAAAACTACACATACGAATGGGACAATACAGGAGCGGGTACACCCCTTATCGAGGATTTAGATAATGACGGGGTACTCGAGCTTATCGGTTGCTATGCAGCGATGAACCAAATGCCGGCGGAATGGACACTTTTTCGTAAATCACTGAATGCATCGACTCAGGGCGTTCCTTCTTGGGGCGGTTATTTAGGCAGTGCCACAGACGGAAGCTTTAGGCGTCAATGCAATCAACCAGCAACATCACTTCCATAAGAGTTTAGCCATGAGCATCAGTAATATTATCTCCGACCAAATCAATGCAGATCGAAATATCGTTCGTAGCTTATGGGATAAACTCCAAAGCATACCTGGCGGCAAACGTATCTTCTCCAAACTTATTGGACGTGCGGCTCCCTATACTGGGTCAATCAATGCCAAGGTTGAGGAGCTAAGGCCGGGGTTTAGCCGCGTCACATTAGCAGACAAGCCGTCTTTGCGAAATCACTTAGAGTGTGTTCATGCCGTCGCTCTGGTTAATCTCGCAGAGGTTACAGGAAACCTCGCTCTGTCTTATTCCTTGCCCGACAATGCCCGTTTTATCGTTGCGGGTTTGTCTATCGAGTACCTGAAAAAAAGCCGAGGTACGATTACAGGAACCTGTGAATCACCATTAATTACATCCAGCGAGCGCATGGAATACCAAGTTCCCGTTGTTATGAAAAATGCATCAGGCACCGTTGTAGCCACAGCAAACCTTAGAACACTCGTTGGCCCAAAGCTGTAGATACAACTCTGCGCGTATCCCACACCCTCATACCTTATTAAGTCACTTTGAGACTTATCTCATTTCGAGACACGCACTTATTCACGCTCAAAAATTGCCAACATGATTTGCCGGTGCCAGGATAAAGTTGTGGCGGGGGCCACAGAATGCGCGACCCATAGGAGGGGAATGATGAATAAAAGAGTAGCACACACAGCAGAACTAATAGCAACGCTCCGATCGGAACAATCAAAATCGCTTGCGTCTATGCGAGGAATGCCCACCGGTGAAACTGTCACAGCTCGAAGTCATAACGGGAAAAGAAATTCTCGACCGGCAAAGCCTCGCCCGATTACGAAACGAGCCAGTACACCCTCAACCTCTCTTTATGGAGGGCAACACACAATGGGCGCCAATCACAAGACCCTGGATGTTAGCAGGAGTCACTATGAGCTATCCAAAAGACATCAACGTCAGCAATACAAGCAAAACGCACTAATGGCCTTAATTGGCGGTCTCATTTTAGGATCATCAATTACGGTTCTGTAAAGAAAAAGATTCTAAGCTGTGCCGTTCAGGCATCACATCATGGGGCGACCGCCCCGAGACGCCACCTAACATTATTTCATGTTGATACAGCGCTCAGTATCCAGCGTTAGCAAAAGACGATTTTCCAGTTTGTAGGCACCGCCCACAAGTTGGCGTACACCCTGACTAAGAGTATCCGGAGCTGCTTCGAATTTTTCTTCGCTTACACGAATGATGTCGTCAATGCGGTCCACCAAAAGGCTTACGACCTCTCCGTCTCGGGAGCGCACAACCACATTCATAGGATCTTGACCATCAGGCCGCTTCGGTAAATTTAACCGGGCTCTTAAATCAACTGCCGTCGTAATCCGGCCTCGGAGGTTGATCAGACCGCTAACCGAATTAGGAGCTCTCGGGACATAGGTGATGGCCTGATAACGCAGCACTTCCTGAACATCGGCAATAGGAACTCCGAAGAGTAGGCCGTTCAGTATAAACGCACAGTATTCTACTTCATCCATCGAACACCATCTTCCATCTTGAGAGACCCATTTGTCTCTCGCATTTGTATGCTATACCCAAGACGATGGTTCATCCAAGAAATACCATCATCCCATACGTTCGAGCATCTTGGAGTTAAGTGTCGATGTGCTTAAAATCAGGGCCTAAAACAGCCAAGACGCTTTACAGCCTCGTCATGGCCCTCGCCATATTGGTACCCTGCTCGGCCCAAAGCCACAATGTCCAGATTTATGGCGGAACTGGCTGTGTCCAAGCCCAAAACCTCGAAAGCCAACTCACAAAAGTCCTCGATGCGCTCGCGCCAAACCGTCAAGACACCCAAAACCTCACAGTTCGAATCGCTCTGAGTCTAAGTGCTGGTAATCTATCGGTTTCTTTAAAGCTGGCCGATGAGTCAGGCCAAATCGCCTTGGCACGCCGTTACCGGCTCAACCGCCAAGATTGTCCCGATGTATCGTCTCTTCTCCAGTTGGTTTTAGAGGAATTCCTTCGGGAATTTCCTGAAAACCCATGGCATCGCGACGATTCTGAGATAGCCAGCTCTGCTCAAACACCACCTCGAGACCTAACAAGGCTTAAGCTGGGCCTTACCGTGCTTGCGAATCTAGAGCCATGGAATTCAAGCTTTGAAACCCACCTACACCTAGAGGGTGCAATAAAGGGTGACTTCCACTGGTTGGCAGGGCTTCATTTAAGAGCCGCGGTACCACAAAATGCACTCGATGGCGGCTACCAGAGGTTCGATCTCCTCCTTGGTGCAGGTGTCACAACTTACGCATGGCAGACCCATTGGGACCTAGAGGTTCTGGGCGGGCTTCTCATCCTCCAAGGTGATTCATTCGAAGAAAACTACACCGCGCTGGCTCCCAACATAGAGATTCATCTGGGCACCCGTTGGCAGTGGGCGCAGTTTTCGATGGGACCCCGGCTGGGTGTTCAGATCATCAAACACGACATCCAGGTATTGCCATCAAACGCGAGAGCCCATATCTCAATTGTAAACCTTGGGCTCAGCCTACAATACGACATGAATTAAATGAGCGAAGATACCGCACACATGCCTGAGGCCATCGACCCAAGCCTCGTCCACCCCGCTGTGGATGTTGGTAAAGCCTTTCAGGAACACGCTCCCTTCATCGCCAGAGTTATAGAAAAACTCACAGGATCCGGAGCTCATGTTGATGATATTCTTCAAGACACATTCATCATTGCCTACAAGAAGAGAGAGCAGTTTGAAGGACGCAGCGCGCTTAGAACTTGGCTCTATGGAATCGCTAAGAATTTATGCATGCATCACAAACGGGGTTTAGCTCGGTTTTTGAATTTCAAAGAGAAGCTTCAGAGCACCCCTTCACCGGATTCGCCATCGCCCCACAAAAACCTCGAGGTAAGCCGAGAATTACAACTGGCCGAATCAGTCATTACCTCCATGACCTTCAAACAACGGGAAGTCTTCGTGCTTTACGAACTCGAAGAGATGGAAGGTCCTGAAATTGCCGAACTGCTTGAAATTCCAATCGGAACAGTCTGGACAAGGCTTCATAAGGCCCGACAAGTATTTCAAGATAGGCTCAAAAAGAAACAAATGCGGGAGAAAACACAATGAGTCTCAACCGCGAGTCACCCCAACGCCTCAATAAACAAGACCGTGGGCTTCGAGAACTTTCCTCGCGCTCCTTCTCGAAAGAGAGGCTCGAAAACAACAGGTCCGCTATTGAAAGCGCCATCGGCTCTTTACCAGCAACCACGCCCCCTTTGGCTGGATCCATCATTACCAAAGTTACACTCGGCCTCGCACTCACCGCAGCCATAGTATGGCTCACCGTTCCGTCTGCTACCCAACACGACTTCAGCGTTCAGCCACCAAAGGTTGAAAGCCCGGACCGTCAAATCCAAGAGTCCCCAGCGCTGCCTACGTTAAACAAGAGCAACCCCGCACCCGCACAACAAGCAATCTCCAACAAAACCCAAAAGGGATCAGCAAAGCTCGATAACGCTCCCATGCCTTCTCAAGAAGACGGGAAATTCAAACATATGGAGAAAGCCCCATTGCGGGTGAGCACCAGGCAGTCTACCTCCAAGAAAACCAATCCGCCTCCAAAAGCGACCCTGGGCCAAGAAATCCAGCTCTTCCAAAAAGCTAAGACGTATTTTGATAACAACGATTACACTCAGGCAAAGACCGTCCTAAACCAACTCGCTCAAGAATTCCCCAAGCATCAACTTGGTGTAGAGCTAAGCCTTCTCAACATTCGTAACCATCTTGCCCTCGAGGAAAACGAAACTGCTTTACGAAATATGCAGGACCTTCTAAGCGATTCGTCTTCGAAACCTCAAGCGCAGTGGTACAAACTCCTGGGTGAGATCCAGCAAGCTCGAGGACGCTGCGGGCCTGCTCTTATTGCTTATTCAAAAGCTCTAAAAATGGGACTGAGTGCCCGCCAAGAAAAAGAAGTCAGGCAAGCCGTGGGGCGCTGTTCGAAAAGTCAGTGATTTGACTCAAGCGTGCGGTTTAAAAGTGCCGTTTGTTCATCTTGTGACAATCGGTCATTTTCAGTGGAGAGAAAGCTTACCCGGATAGAAATCAAATCGCCATTGGCCCACGGCCAATAAGCCCCATACAGGGTTCGGCCACCATCATCCGGCTCGGCAGTATACATAAACTGGCGTTCCCTGAGCCCAACCAATGCGTCAACCGCCTCTCGTACATAAGGCGGAGCCTTTTGAATCGACTCGATATCCCACCGGTTCTCAAACGAACGGGCCAAGATATCGTTCACCACACGGCTGTGCCCCGTATGCACAACGACAAAAGCGGCTTGCAGTCGACCATCCCAGCTCCAAAAGACATCTTCATCGATGGCTTTTCGTAGATCACTCAAAACCTTTTGAAATGACTCCAATAAATCTTTTGTTACGGCGCTCACCAGGGGACTCCTCAGATAATCGACCCACCAAATTGTAACCCCGCCGCGTTCCGCGCACCACCTAATTGGTGGGGTCTCATCAAAAAAACCAAAACATAAAATAAAAATGAAGATTACAACCTTATGCGGGAACTCAGTTGAGAAAGCGGCAGGCAGTCTACATGAAAAAAACATACCCGAGGGGACCCATACGCCTCAGCCGGCGCTCCGACATTGGGAACGGGCTCTGGTGGATTGCGCGCAGACAAATGTCCGCCTGGCGACTCAGCCGTAATCATGAAGCTATTCAGGAGCGTATCGCCAGAGCCGAGACGGGTCCTTCTCTGAGAGCCTTCGCAGCTACCATGGGATTTACCCTGCTCTTTGGTACGCTCGCCTGGGGAACCAGCTGGCAAATCAAGCAGCGCGCCGTAGGTCATCAAATAACAATTGCTACCCCCATCATCGTACCCTCAGCACAAAGCCTCACTCAATTCAGAGCGATTAAAGTCCTAAAGGCCCCAGTCCAAGTACAACCGCTGCTCAAAGAGCCACCCAAACTGCCCTCTCCCAAAGCAAGACCGTTGAGAAGGAATCGAACCCGCCCTGCCCGTGCTTCGATTGGGTCGGATGCTCATCGGCAAAACCCGCCATCCAGTCCGTACCCGCTTTCAGACCTTCTGCGCCGGTTTCGAGAGGCAAAGGCAGCACACGAGGCTGGCCATTTAGACCAGGCGTTTCAGAAATTTTTAAATCTGGCCCGCCAACAATCCCATACCAGCCTCGGTCCAGAGAGCTATCTCCGAGCCATCGCCATACAGCGGGAGCTCCGAAATCACCAAGAGGCACAAAAGCTCTTCTATGAAGCCAAATCACATTGGCCAAACTTAAGAGAAATAACTGAGTTGAACCGGAATAAGTGAAACCAGCTTGGATAACTCAGTAACGAAATACTCATATCTTGCTCCTTAGTGACTCCAAACACTTCCCCCCGAAAGGCTGAAGCGCTACATAGAAATCATGAGTTTTTTCAATAATCTTCTATGGGGCGCTTTCGGCTATGCCATTGGAGGTCCCATCGGGGCCATCATTGCCACTGTGGCCAGCAATGCATTGAGTCCTCGCGAGAAACGCCTTCCACCTGGACAGACCAACCTGGGCCAGGAAGAACATCAACTCGTATTTTTTGTGACGACTTTTTCTCTACTGGCGAAATTGGCGAAGGCCGACGGTATTGTGTCAAAAGAAGAAGTCGCAGTCGTTGATAAGTTCATCAAGCAAAGTCTGCAGCTCAACGACCAACAACGCCAAATTGCCATCGACATCTTTTATAAAGCCAAAGACTCGTCACACTCATTTGAGGGTTTTGCTCAACAGTACTACCAAATCCTCGGGCACTCTCCGGCGATGATGCGGGAAATGCTACGGCTGCTCTACACCATCGCCGCCGCCGACGGTGTCTTTCACCCTAAAGAAAAAGAGCTTGTTTCCAAAGCAGCTCAAATTTTTAACATTCCCAGCTACGAACATGAGCTGATTCAAAAATCGTTTTTCCCAAACACCGAGGGATACTATGCGGTTTTAGGCTGCAAACCTTCGGACTCGATGGACACGATTAAGAAAAAATACCGAGCATTGGTTAGCGAGAACCACCCAGACAAGGTCATCTCTCAAGGACTTCCAGAGGAATTCGTGAAGCTGGCTACTGAAAAGGTTCAAAAGATAAATGAGGCTTACGAGCAAATTCAAAAACAACGGGCCAACTAAATAGCCGGTCACCTGTTCAGCCTTTGGAGCCGTAAGTCCCCAGCCATTTGCTTAGGATAGATTTACTTTCATCGCTCATGGCATCGAAAGATACACCCAACTCATTGGTCTCTGTCTCGGCAATTCGCACAACCGTTGAGTCGGCGCAGATGACTCCCCACGCGGTAATAAACTCAACTTCAATCAATGAACCTATGGAAATAGCATCGGGTATTTTGTTGGCGTCGAAAGCTATCCTGGCACCACCCAAGGAGAGGTCCCAAATACACGCATGATCCGTGACACCATCGCAATGAACCTTGCAATTTAGTTCAATCGCAACCCGAACAGCCTTGCGGCGCTCAGGTAGGTTATTCTCTTCGAGAAACTTTTTAACTTGAGGCTGCTTACTAAACGCCTCTCGAACGAGTAAGCGAGATATAGCCAAACTTAGCCGCGTAAAATCAACGGGCTTTGTGATCAAGTCATCGCCGCCGGCCTCAATCAACTCTTCCTTGGTATAGCGCGCAGAATATGCGGTCACGAAAATAATTCTCGCACCATGACAATCAATTTCACGGCCGTAATCGGGAACAGTCCCAGCAGCCAGTCCTCGAAGCGACTGAGTGATTTCGATACCGTTAAGTTCAGAACCAGACAGTTGGATATCCATTAAAATGAGGTCGAATTTTTCTTTATTCAGAATCTCGAAGGCTTCAGCTGATGTGGCTGCACGTTGAAGCGTAAATTTATCACGCAAGGATAGCTGAGTAACTTCCCAATTCGTATCCTCATCCTCAACATAGAGAATTTTCTGTTTTTGGGTCTCTAGACTCTTCGCCTTGGGTACTGGATTAAAACGCGTTAATGCCATTGAATTGCCGGTCCCTTTGTTCTTCCTACCCTTAGAACGTCACAACGATACAACTATATTTCTATCTTAGCCCTGGGGCATAATCAATCACTGTGGGCGGCGAGCTTAACCTCACCTGATTCATCCTCAAGCTTAACAATGCCCTCTTGAGGCAAAATAAAAGCAAAAGTGCTCCCTACACCCACCTCACTCTCAACCCATATCCGGCCCCCGTGGAGTTCCACCAATTGCTTGGTGATAGCCAAACCCAGTCCGGTCCCTTGATGGGCGCGAGTATGGCTGCCGTCTACCTGTCGAAAGCTTTCAAATACAAGTTCACACTGCTCAGGAGGGATTCCTATCCCCGTGTCTTTAACCGAGAATTTGTACATTCTCTGTCCTTCGTCATCCACAGGCTCGAGCCCAATCGTGATATCCCCTCCCTCGGCCGTGAATTTAATCGCGTTGCCAATCAAGTTGACCAAGACTTGAGTCACTTTTAATGCGTCCGCCACCAGGGAAACATCAGCCGTGGATTCTGGGAATCGAAGTTTGACGCCTTTATCTTCTGCCAAAAGGGCCATCGTATGAGAAAGATCTTCGAAGATTTTTCCCACATCAATTTCGCTAAAAACGAGGTTCATTTTTCCTGCTTCAAGCTTCGAGAAATTAAGCAGGTCATTAACAACAGCCAAGAGGTGTCGTCCCGATGTCTCAATGCGCCTTAAGAAGTGGCGATGTTCGCCCAAGTCGCCGACACAAACTGTCTGCTCGCCACAAGCCATCCCAATATGACACTCTGGACAAACTTCGGGCTCCTCGGGAACCGGAGACGATGGGTCCACATCATCCTGAAATGCGCCCTCACACGATGAACATTGCCAAACCCGAACTGTCACGTAATCTTTAATCAATGGACCAGGGACATTCACAATCGCGTTCAATGGAGTCCTTAGCTCGTGCGAAATATTCGCGAGAAACTCACTCTTGAGCTTGCTTGCCTCCCTCGCAACATCCAAAGCTGATTCAAGTTCCGACTGTGCTTGCGTCCTAATCTGGACTTCCTTTTGGAGATTATTGGAGAGCACTCTGAGTTCTTGTGCACGTTGCGCGATTGAGCGAACACGTACCGAATAAAAAAGAGCAAAAAAACCAACGATACTTAGCAACACAAAAGTTATGGTCTGCCACCGAAGCCACCAGGCTGGCGTTACCGTAAATGTGTAGCGCAAAGGCGTATCACTCCATACGCCATCGTTGTTGGATGCCAACACTTCAAAAGCATAGTCACGGGGGATACCAAAAGCCGGGAGGTTCATCAGCCGTACCTCATTGCTAGGTCGCTCTTCAGACCAGTCATCTCGATAGCCCAGAACACGTGTTCGATAACGCACACTGGATTCATCGGCAAAACTTAGAGCAGCAAATCGGACCGTTAATTCATTGTTGCCAGAGTTATCTTGAGAAAACTCAAGAAAGCGGAACTTCGGGTTCGGAGCAACCGGGTTGGAGCGGTTCGCGTTAGGACTAAAAACCGCCAGCCCCTTTGATGTACCATAATGAACCGTTCCTTCATGATTGACATGCATCGACTGATGCCACCAGACCTCGTTATCCAAAAGTCCGTCTTGACGACTTACCGTTCGAACAACCTCACTGGTATCTGGACTTAATTCCGCTATACCCTGATTCGTCCCTAGCCATAGAGAGCCTGTAGTAGGCGATATCGCCATGCTAAAGACAGATTGATTCGGGAGTCCATTATCGGTGCCGACCACCTTAGCAAGGGTCATTGGCTCTCCGGACAGCTCCAGGAGTGCACGGGCTGTACCCGCCCATAGTTTATTCCCAAACCATACAAGCGACTGGATAGAATTCGTTGGTGACCCACGTGATTCGTCCATCACCTGCTCAAGTAAATCCCCTTCCTCAACTCGTTTTCCTGATTTGGCCTTACGCACAAATTGCCTCGATAACCACTTCCCAAATGTCACCTTTGTTCTAAAAAGACCTTGGTCACCGGTACCTAACCAGAGGCGCCCCTCGGGGCCAACTGCCATGGCCTGAATTTTAGAATTGGGAATCCCTTGTTTTTCGCCAACCTGAAGCCATTTACCCTCGGACCAACACTTCATCTCACCACGGCCCGAGAAACAGACTGCGTCTCGAACGCGACCATTCTCTTTATGCGACACACTCACGCAAGAACGCGATCGGTACCATGCCGCTCGATTAATGTAGGCTTTTTCACCCCAAAGACTGAACTCCCTCGCAGGCCCCATACCGGCTGGAATCATTTCTTTTGAAAAACTAATGGCGTTGATACCAGCGGAGTCGTTTACCCACTGACGCCCCGCAGGGTCACTGCATAAAAGCCAAATATCATTTGTTTTAAAGCCATCGGCAGCGGTCAAGGTTTGTTTAATACCTGCCGGACTGACAGCCACCAACCCAGAGCCAGTGCCCACCCATAAGCTGTGGCCCCCTTCTTGCTTAAGATGACGAACGGTACGCACTCCAGGACTAGGCAGGGTTGGCTTCTCACCTGCATGTGAGGTTGCTGTCCAATTTAAAAATGCCCTTGAGTTGAATCTTAACTTGGATACCCCGCCGGATTGAGAGAACCAAAGATTACCCTCAGGATCTTCGAATACGTGCTGTGCCAGATCGCTAAGCAGTCCGTTGGTTCGATTAAAGGGTTTGACGGGGTCGGAGTCGGTTATGCCGAGTCGGAAAAAACCACTCCCCCGAGTAGCAACCCAAACGTGGCCATCTTGACTCAAAGAAATACTGTTAACTTTCGAACCTTTTTCATCAAGCAACCATTTGATGTTGGAGAAGTCTTTCTCGCCCGCCCTGAGTTGCCAGGTCGCCCCGCTGTCGCACCCTCCGTAGAGTGAGCCATTGGGGTGCTCAAATAAAGACGTTACGCGAGAACACTTTTTTTCCAAACGTGGCTCAATGGTTTGCCACTTGCTATCGGCAGATTCGAGGGTAACGACGCGTCCGTCTGCCAGGGCAACCCACACGCCGCCGGTACGGCGGGCCTTAACAGCAGTCACCATTATGCTTTGGCCTACGCCATCCAGATCAATTTTGATTTTAGACTCTTCAACTTTATCTCTGTCGATATAGCGATAAAAGAATAGACCCTCCGCCGTCCCCGCCCAGAGGTTTCCATCATTATCCGTTTCGACAGTATCACTGGTTATGCCCAGTTGAGTCAGCTTCTGGCCGCCAAGTTCCGTTGTGAACTTTACAGTTTCACCTGCCGCATATTCATCGAGAGGTTTGGTACTAACCGATAAACCCTTACGAGTTGGAACCCAGAGTCGTCCTATCTTATCCTCGGTAATTCCGATGGTCGTATTGGAGGACAACCCATGCTCGGTTGTATACACCACCATGTTGTGTCCGTCGTAGCGAACCAAGCCTGACGAATACACAACGAACCAAAGGTAACCCAGCCGGTCTTGATAGACCTCTGATACGGAAGACGAAGGTAGAGGATTGACGTCACTGTCGACGGTGTAGTGCGCAAACGGTAATTCCTGTGCAAGCCCTGGCGTCCAGGCCCAAGAGCAAAGCAGAAACAACAATGTGGCAGTGCACGTTTTCAATTCGTATCCTTTTAAAGCACCAGCATCCTAACCCTGCAGATCACGCTCCTTAAAGGATAGTGGATGGCAACAGTCCGATGCAATCGGGAGCGTGTTTTAGGATAAGCATAACGCATAAAGGGCGATGAGCAGTTCCCGAGAACTCCTCATCGCCCTTTTGCTGAATCCCGCTTGTGCGGCTTTAAACGACTTGTAGCGGATGCAAAGGCACCCCGCACCTTCAGCGTATTCTTGTT
>JABJBS010000309.1 GCA_018668695.1 Deltaproteobacteria bacterium | reverse complement strand
ATGAAATCGATGAGTTTGAGGACGCCGACCGACCCCTTTGGCCAGCGATTCTTGAAAAGGCTTTTGCGACGATGCTTGGAGGCTACGATAAGCTTGACCAAGGCGGAATCGAGGAAACTGTTTTCCGTGGTGTAACCGGAATGCACGTAGAGGATGTAGAGCTTGGTCGCCCAGGTTCAGAGCAGAATATGATTGCTCTTTCGGACCTGGACTTAGCGATTAAAATGGGCTTGCCTGTGACCGCATCTTCGAAGAGCCGAAAGGTTCTGCCAAATATCTATGACAACCATGTTTATATCGCAGTGGGCGTCACAGAAGATAAAGTGATTATTCGTAACCCTCATGACCCACGAAAAACCATGGCGTTAAGTCATCGTGACTTTTGCCGGGCTTTTGAAAGCCTTTGTGTGGGATGCATTGAGACGAAGTAATTCAGTGCTTTACGCATTCTGAAACATTTTGCAGGCGGTCTAGTGCACTCTTGACTGAAAAATTCTTGATGTGTCGGAATCATCTTTTTGGATGGCAAAGGAAACGCTGCCTACTTCGCGCCCATCTTTTGTTTCCACAAATACGCGCCAATTCCCAGCCTGGTAGTTGGCTTTGTAGCCGTAGCCGCGGTAACCCATCTCTCGCCCGCCACGGATCTTCATCGGTATTGTATCCGTTGTATGCCAGCTACCGTTGGCGAGTTCTTTTTGCCATCGAAGGTATATTGAATCGCTGAAGTGACGCGGCGCAAAAATACGCGTAAAGACAAAGACCTTATCGGCTGGCCGTGCAAAGAAGGTGTCTTGAGCAAAAGGCAGCATGGATTGCCCACGCGGATCTTGTTTGATGGCATACCCGGATTTACTTACTCGGACATCGTGGTAAACGCCAATGTGCTGAGTGGAGAGGGGTATGGGCGGTATAGCATTGCTTGCGTAGAGCCCGGTAAATAGCCCGAATGCGATGAGAGTTGGGTTCAAATAATAAAGCCGCAACGACCTAGCGGGGTAATCTAACTTTTTGAGGACGGCACCAAGGCCAAGGGCAATGGCGGCGCTGGAGCAAAGAGCCAGGGCAAAGACTGCATAGCTTAAAGAGCCCAGAAGTATCGGAATGATATAGGTGGCAAATGTTAGGAGCGCAATTTGGTAAAGCATGCACCTGATAAAGGGACCGATTTTTTGAAACCGCTTCATTTCATTGAGGATCAGAAGACCGGCCAGAAGTCCTAAAAAGAGAATAGAAACGGCCGCGGAACTGGATTTGAAATAGAAGATTGTGAAGGCACTTAAAAGAGCGCCCAGTGCGAAATGGAATACAAATTGGTCATGTTTAAGAAACGATGATGCCAGCCGCCTTTTGATTCTTGGCCCCGTGTACGTCCACTCAGATTGTGCGACGAGGGTCATCACTAAAATCATGCCGCTTATGAGCAACCAAAAACCGTGGACAAAAAAGTTAGTATAGCTATCAATCCGCCCGAGGGTGGCGAGGTCGAAACAAAAGCCACCCACGAATGCCGTGGCAGGGATATGAGTCTGGATAGGTATCAAGAGGTTTTGTAACGATAGATTGGGCCGGGTCAACATATGCTCTGCCATGAATATTTGAAGTCTTTGATGTCTTATCATGATGGGGGCCAAGAAAAACGGGCTCTGGTTTTTTTCGGAGATTCCGCACGGGGATGCAGCGTCTTTGAATAAGCATAATTATTCGTATCTGGCTGTTTTTATTCAAGAATAATTCTCTCGGGGGAGGCTCCTTGAGGGGAGGCTCTTGCAATAAAGTTCGTGGAGTGACTTGATGGGCAATAAGTTTTTATCGATGGGGAGAGTTGTTCCATGACAGATGCATCTGCTGAACGAATAGGAAAAGTTCTTGAAGGCCTGGAGGCTTTTGAGAGGCTTGAGAGAAAAAAGCAGGTAGAGGGTTTAACTGAGGCTGAGACGGCTTTGTGGGGCGAGTGTTACTCGGCCGTACTTGATGAGCTAGAGCCCCTAAGTGGACAATTTATTCAAGAGCGTGAGTTTGTGCGGATTCCCTACCGTTGTTCGGTGGTAGTCTGGATGGATGAGGCAGCCGCAGAAGCGAAGACCACGACCTTTTGTTGTGGTGGTGTAAGTGTTCCGTACCAAGAAGGTTTGAAAGAGGGAGAGGTTTATAAAATTACCCTTTCTCTCAATAAGCACTTTGGTCAAGATGAAGCCACGAGCATCACCGTGAACTTACGAGCCAAATGTGAGTGGATGAGTGAAGAGGATGGTCTCACGGCATTCCGCTTCTCCAAGCCACAGCCGCAAATGAGAATTTTCTTAATCGAGCGGGTCTTTGAAGTGATTGAGGAAAAGCTCCGAAAGCTTATCTAGAGAGCTTGTATCCAAGCTCTCACTTCACCCACCACGCGGCTATCTTAAGTCATCCCTCAAATTTCCTGAATGATTTCGGTATACTGTTTTGTTGAGAAGATGTTGAGCACCCAGATTCTTAACGCTCGACCTTCAGCTTAGAGCATGGGCACCCTTGACCACTTTGTTTGAATTGGTAGCTTCCTTACATTGTATGTGGATGTATTCGCGCTGTGGGAACGGGTCACGCGAATCAAATCTGAAATGGGGAAATCAATGAAATTATCGAGTATGAGCTCACGCCTTGTTGTTACCGGACTCCTGGCTTTCGTTTTCACACTATCGGCCTGCGGTGAGGCGAGCGACGACTTGGCCCTAGAGCAAAGCTCTGAGGTAGAGGAAGAACCGACGGAATGGGTTGAGCCACCACTGGACACATCAGATCTTGGAATGGATTGGGACAGGCCTGCAACGGTTTATGTACCTGCGAATTACACTGCCGCCGAGGATTGGCCACTGGTTTTCTTACTGCATGGCTTCACGGCCACCGGAGCCATTCAGAATTCATACCTGGGTTTTAGCCGCAAAGTAGATTCACGGGGATTTATTCTCGTTGTGCCTGATGGAACTGCAAATCCTCAAGGTGCACAATTTTGGAATGGCACCGACTACTGCTGTGATTTCTACGGGCAGAATCCAGATGATGCTGGTTATCTCTTAAGCTTAATCGACGAAGCCAAAAGCCGCTTTAACGTAAACGCGGGTAAGGTCTACATGACAGGGCATTCCAACGGCGGCTTTATGTCTCACCGGTTGGCTTGCGACCACGCAGATGTCATCACCGGTATCATGAGCCTTGCTGGAGCAACTTTCAAAGATCCGGAACGTTGCCAAAACAGTGAGCCGGTGGCCATGCTTCAAGTTCACGGAACCGAAGATGAGACGATTCGCTACAACGGAGATGCTCGCTACCCAAGTGCGGAAGAGACGACGGCTCAGTGGCGTGCCAACAATGCATGCGGCTCGGTGAAAGAGATGGGTGCCATCGCCATTGAAGGGGCAATCAGCGAGACTGAAACTGATGTTCTCAGTGGTAATAGCTGCAACAACAATATGACGGCAGAGCTTTGGACCATTAAGGGCGGCAGTCACATCCCAGCCTTTAACGGTGAGTTTGTCGACTTGGTTCTCGATTTTCTATTCCGTCACGAAAAGATTAAGTAAAGCTGTTCGCTGGCTTAGGTTGCCAAGTTTACTTTAGGCTTGGCAACTGCGTCTTCACGGGGAATATGAGCGGAGTCTAACGCCGCAGCATGACTCATGTGGAGAGTGGCTAAACAAAGAGTCACACCATCCTCCGGTCTGTAGAGTTCGCAGCCCAATTCATCCGTACCGACCAGCTCCCAAACTCGCACCACCAACTTCTGTTGGACGGTAGCCTCCTGTTGGTACTGAATCGCCAGGCGTCTGATTGAAGCTTGGTTGAGGTGTTTGAACGCCTCTTGCCCACTTTGTGCTGCTTCAAATAAAGCATCTGTGAACATGGCAACGTAGGTTGCGGCGTTGACGTGTGAAAAGATATCGATTTGACTCGGGCGAACCTGAAGGCTCCATTCGAATGGAACCTCTGCGGGCGCCTCTGGGTGAGCAAAGGT
>JABJBS010000308.1 GCA_018668695.1 Deltaproteobacteria bacterium | reverse complement strand
CTTCGATAAGAGTAGGGCGTGCAGTGTCTGCTTTGGCTGCTTCAAGGGCTGCGTGGAGTCCGTCGAGGTCGTTGTCCCCGTCTTCTACTCGAAGAACTTGCCAGCCATAGCTTTCGTAGCGCTGGCCAACATTTTCAGTGAAGGAAAGTGAGGTTGGTCCATCGAGAGAAATGTCATTGGAGTCATAAAGCATGACCAATTTGCCAAGACCAAGGTGTCCTGCCAAAGAAGCAGCTTCAGCACTGATTCCTTCCATTAAATCACCGTCACCACAGAGAATATAAGTATGGTGATCGACGATATCGTATCCAGGGCGGTTGAATTGGTGAGCCATGTGACGCTCCGCCATAGCCATACCTACGCCATTGGCGCAGCCCTGACCCAACGGTCCAGTTGTGCACTCAACGCCGGGGGTTACAAATGACTCGGGATGGCCTGCTGTCTTGCTGCCCCATTGGCGGAAGTTCTTCACGTCGTCCATAGAGAGGTCGTAGCCCGTGAGGTGAAGCAAAGAGTAAAGAAGCATGCTGCCGTGACCGGCAGAGAGTACGAATCGGTCGCGGTTTGCCCACTGCGGGTCTTTGGGGTTGTGCTTCAAGAAATTTTGCCAAAGCACATAGGCCATTGGAGCTGCGCCCATCGGTAATCCGGGGTGCCCTGAGTTGGCACGCTGAATTGCATCAATGGAAAGTGTACGGATGGTATTGATACAGAGTTTATCGTTGTCAGTGTAACCCATGGTGGCCTCTTTCAATGACAGGAGTTGAGTGGGTACGCGCTTCTAAATACGCACCCTTCAAGCATCGGCTTATCTCAGAGCAGGTCTCTTCAGCAACGCCCATCTGCCCAAATTCATAGGTCTTTTTACCTGTCGGGATGCTTGAGATCGCAGAGAGAGTCACCGCGTTCAGGCCACTAAGGTTTCGTGGTCACGATCGTGCTTTCTCAGCCACTCAAGCCGCACTATAGTGATTGACAGCAACGCCAGGGTCCGCCATATCAGGCTCAAAGTTTCCACGGGCAGCCCATCTGACCCGCTCATTAGAATGAAAAGGCTTTAAAATGCAGATCAACGTCCCTTCAACGATTCCTTTTGCTCGAGAAGATGTATTTGCAGCCTATCGTGATGATCTGGCCTCCTTGGTTCAGTACCTTCCAAATATCTCTAAAATCGAGACGGTTAGCCGCGATGAGCCGGAAGACGGTATCGTGACGCTCGAGAACCATTGGTACGCTGAAGCCAATATTCCTAAGGTAGCACAGGCATTTATCAAACCCGACATGCTTAAGTGGATTGACTATGCTCGTTGGAACAAGAACGACTCGACCTGTGAATGGCGCATCGAGACATTTTTTATGCGCGAGGCGGTGAGCTGCAGCGGTAAAAATTACTTTAAAGTACAAGGTGACAAGGCCACCGGATTGACCATCACGGGCGATTTAAACCTCAACATGAAGGCGGTTCCTGGCGTGCCACGGTTACTGGCCGGAACAGTAAAGCCGCAGCTGGAAAAATTTATCGTGGCTTTGATTACCCCCAATTTTCATACGATCAATGAGGGTATCGTTTCGTTTCTGAAGTCTAAGGGCTAATCCTGTGTCTGCCGCGCTACCACGTGCAACAGCTTCTGTTGCCTTTCCATTTCCGATACCGACAATGTTTGCTCCGATGGAAGGGGTTACGACCCCTCTCTTACGTGAAGAGGTGGGCAGGCTTGGTGGTCTAGGAGTCGCGTGTACTGAGTTTATTCGGATATCTTCTGAGGTGATTCGTCCCGAACATCTGCGCAAGCAGGTAATCAAGTCAAAACATTCCGCATTAAGTGTCCAGCTTATGGGCCGAGGCTCTGACTGGATGGCCGGAGCTGCTGAAGTGTTGAGTGAGGCGGGAGCCGATGTTGTGGATATCAACATGGGTTGTCCCACGCGCCGTGCGGTCAAAGGTGGTGTCGGCGCAGCGATGCTCAAGGATCCTGTTTTGCTCGAAGACGTATTGTCCTCGATGCGAGAAAAGGTGACCGGGGTGTTGTCTGCAAAAATCCGTGCAGGTTTTGATAATCCCGACCAAGTGGTGATGATTGCGCAAACGGTGCAACGGGCAGGAGCTGACTTCATTGCGGTGCACCCACGTTGTGGATCCGACCATTACAAAGGCGTCGCCGATTGGCGCATTGTTAAACACTTAAAAGAGGGACTGGATATTCCAGTCGTAGGCAATGGTGATTGCTGGTACGCCGCGGATGCCTTGAGGCTGGAAGCCATGACCGGTTGTGATGGCGTGATGGTGGGTCGGCCGGTTTTACGCAATCCATGGATTTTTCGGCAGATTCAAGATTTACGTTCTGGTGTTACGCCTTTTAGGCCGGATGGGGATGACCTCTTCGGCTTCTTTGAACGCTTGGCTCGTGGTTATCATGCTTCTCTACCCGAGATTAGAGCGGTTGGTAAGCTCAAAGAGTTTGCTCGTTATTTAACAAGCTCGTTGCAAGATGAGAAAAGCCTAACCAAGCAAGCCCTACGTAGCCAAAGTTTTGATGAACTTTTGAAAGTGTTGGATAGCGGTCTATGCGGATTACCCCAAGAAGCATTTGATTTAGGGGCCACCAGCGACTCTCCCAGTAAACGTTCGGCCGCTGATAGCCTGGAGGCATCGCTGGCCACCGCCAGTTTAGCGTAGGAGAGCAACCAAGTCGTCACGGCTTAGAGATGCTGCTGCATTGCCTCCGCCGATGGCTGCTTGTGAGAGTGCTCGCTTTTTCTCTTGAAGCTCTAGGATTTTCTCTTCCACTGTATCTTTGGCAACCATGCGATGAACAAGAACTGGGTTTTCTTGTCCGATTCGGTGGGCACGGTCTGCTGCTTGGTCTTCAACCGCGGGGTTCCACCAGGGGTCTAATAGAAATACCTGATCGGCGGCGGTAAGGTTAAGGCCCGTACCACCGGCTTTGAGGCTTAAGAGCATAATGGGTGGACCGTCTGGAGCTTGAAATTCTTGGACGACCTCTTCGCGATTTCGTGTGGATCCGTCGAGTCGGCAGTAATTCATATTGCGCTCAGTGAGCTCTGGGCCCACCAAGTCGAGAAGCCCTGTCCACTGAGAGAAAACCAGACATTTATGTTGGTTCTGAAGTGCTTGTTCCAAAGTGCGAATAAGTAGAGTCACCTTAGATGAGTTTGGAGCATTCTGACCGGGGATAAGCCCTCGGTGGCAGGAAGCTTGTCGTAGCCGCAGCAGTGCTTCAAGTGCTTCCATGACACTTGCGCCCATTTCGAGCTTTTCTAAAAGCTCTTGCTGGGTTGCCGCTCGAATAGCATCGTAGGTAATGCGTTCGTCTTCATCAAGCTGGCAGTGGAGTACGGTATCGGTTCGTGGTGGAAGCTCTTTCGCCACGTCTCGTTTGTGGCGTCTTAAAATGAATGGGCGAATCCGTTCCTGTAGATGTTTGGTGACAACTTCGTCACCTTGCTCCATCGGTTTAGCGTATCGTTTTCGGAAGTCAGTAAGCCCGCCCAGTAGCCCCGGGTTGATGAAATTAAATTGGCTCCAAAGTTCACTTAGCCGGTTCTCGACGGGCGTCCCACTGAGTGTCATACGAAATTGCCCATTGAGCCTAAAGGCCGCTTGAGCCACTTGGCTGGCGGGGTTTTTGATAAACTGAGATTCGTCGAGGACGATGGTTTGGAATGGAATGCTTTCAAGCTGCTCAATATCAAGACGCATGATAGCGTAGGAGGTGAGCGTTACATCAGCGTCAGCATCCAGTAAACGCCTGGGGCCGTGGTAGAGACTTACCTTTAAGCCTGGACGAAAACGTTCGATCTCATTTTTCCAATTGAACAAGACACTTGTTGGCGCAACCACTAAGCTTCTGCCTTGAATAGAGGTAAGAGCTTGGAGTGTTTTACCGAGCCCCATATCATCGGCAAGCATGGCACCCAGTTCCGCATCTCTTAAAAAGCATAACCAGTTCACTCCTGTGCGTTGGTACGAACGGAGATCTGCTTGGAGCTCTTTAGGCAATGTAGCCTGCGGTAAGCCGTCGAAATTATTGACTAGATTTTCTAGATCTTTGAAGTCCATGGGTGGCACTTCGTCCATCGCTTCATAGATTCGCGCAAGATCCGGCAATAAAGCCTTGGGTAATTTCGTATGGTCATCACAGGCGACGATAAGATCTTGAAGTGCTCGGCCATGCTCAGATAGCCAGCTGGCGGGGATAGGGGCGAACCCACCACCTTCGAGTCCAATCATCGAGTCACCGCGCTGCCAGGCTTCAACCACATCTTGTGCCGAAACTTGAGAAGCAATGCTTTGCCCGTCTTTACGTGCGCCCCGAGAACGAAATGAAATCCCTAAAGCGGATTCGCCTTCTTCGGCGATGGGTTCCAGCATAGGTGCTTTGAAAAAGTTATCGTGACCAGCGCCTACAATATGAGATCCGAAAGCCTCAAGCTTTTCTGAGAAATCTACTGCCTCGGCGCCGGTGAAGCGTTCTCTTACCCCAGGCTTAAGCACGAGCTTATTGGCGAGATTTTGACGCAGTTGTTGCTCTTGGCCTTCATTGCGAATCGGCAAAGAACCTCGAATATGTGTAAGAGAGTCTCCATCAAGCCTAGCACAAACAGGGTCACCATAAACAATGCTTGCAAGTGCGAACAATGAATCACCTTCGGAATCGGTTTGGATCTGAATCCGTGCGGCCATGGTGGTGAGCTGTGGCAGGCGTTTGGTTTGAACAATCACCGGCATTATTTTTTTTAGCTTAGGTAAAAGCTGACTGACGAGAGAGCCAATTTGCTGACTGCGAAAAACTTTTCCTTCTTTGAGTTCACGCATTTCCAAGGCTGGGATGTTGGGGTTGATTAAAGCATGCACTGTTGTTGCCGTCGTCAGCATAATGCCCGAAACGAGTTCAGTAATATCGGAATCTTTTTTCAAAGTGACCATGAAGTCGGGGCCGCGGTCTTGAACGACTGCGCGAAGGCCACATTGGGGTCGTCCCACTTTGAGACTTTTCCCTTCGAATTGGACATGTTCACAATTTTCCAGAACTTTAAAAAGCCTTGTTAGTTGCGTGTTGTTGTGGGCCTCGTAACCTCGGCCGCCGGTCATTCGTTCGACCTCAAGATCATCGGGGGTAATAACGAGTTGTCCGGTTGCCTGGATACTTTTGGCTAAGAGTGTCAGGCTGGCGCCGATGGGGCGGGAGGTCTTTCCTATGACGGCATGGCGCGCTAAATGAACCGCATGCTTTGCTCGTTTGAGTTCGTAAGAGACATAACCGGAAGCGCTGGCGTTAGCCCGTAGGTCACGGCCCTGCTTTTTGGCTTGTCGCAGTGCAATCACTGCGGCTGCTACCAGTGGCATCGCAGCATCTTGTTTGGTGGCGTCGCAACTCCAGTCTTCATCTTCAGGGTATAGAGTGACGAGCGCGCTGCTTAGTCCACCTTTTAGAGTCACGCGCAATTCTATCTCAGTTTTTGATTGCTTCAGCAGAGTGACCGCATCCTGACGGCTCAACTGAACGCCAGCGGACCACTCCTGGGCCGTACACTCTTCTCTGACTGCTGTGAAAAGCTCTTCCATGCGCCGCCATGTAGGACATGGTTATGTATGTGGCAATAGAGTGAGGGGATGAACTGCTTAATCTTCGTCGAGCGCTTCGTCCACAGATCCAAAGATTTGAACTGTAACGCCACTGCTGGAATTTTGAACGGCTTTCCACATGTCTTTACCGCCTACTAAGCGAATGCCAAGATCCTCTTCGGCACAATACTCTATAGCGGTCTGTGCGAGGATGAGTCGAAGAGGGGACTCCGGCAGCTCTGAACAGTCGAGCACCACATCTTCGTAGCCTTCATTGCTGAGATCCTGAAGGATCAGACCTATCTTTTCAGCGAGATGGGAGTAATAGCGCTCGACGGTTGCGTGAAACCCGTCGTAGGGCAAAGGTGTGAGTAATCCTTCGTCAACATCGAGAATATCTTCCAGCTCAAAATGGTAATAACCAATTAAGCCCAGGAGGTAATCAATCGCGCCGGTCTCAATTGGCTTCGAGAGGAATCCATCAAAGCCATCTGACCAGGCCTGCTCAGCCGGCTGCGACTGGCTTTCGGAATAGAGTGCAAAGACAATCGCTTCGGCTTGATTTTCCCGAACAAGTGCCGCGGTCTCAGGTGCTCCACTTTCAAATTCATCATCAACAATGATGGTTCGAAAACGGTGCCGGGCAGACGCCTCTGTTGCCGTGCGCATGGATGTCGCGAATTCTATTTTGATGGGTTGCGGTAAGAGCTCACGAAGCTTGGTTGACGCCGCTTCGTCAGTACTTACAAGCATCATCGTTCCCCAGTGCGCGGATACAGCCTCGGTGTTGCCGGCCCCGGCGATATCTGTGATGACTTCGTGCAAGACATTAATATCAACAGGCTTATGTAGGTACTGAAGAGCACCTAAGTCCATACAGGCCTTGATTCGATTGATGTCACGTTTTCCTGAAAGTAGGACAACCGGAAGCTCAGGCCGACTTCGTTTAAGCTCGGAGAGAAGTTCGGGGCCGTCCATCACTGGCATGTGAATATCCAGCAGAATAATCTCGACCTCGTTCTCTGCTAGGATGTCGAGTGCTGCTTTACCGTGCTCGGCTTCAAAGACTTCATGCCCTCGGTCACGCAGCGCTGATGAAAGGATAGCGCGCGTCGTCGGGTTGTCTTCCACTGTTAGCACATTTGGCATTCGACAATTAAACTCCGTCGAGGGTACTGGTCCTAAAAAGTATACTCTTCCTGGGAAGCTGGAGCCATAAGTTATTCTTGGCCAACTCTTCAGCGGTTGCTTTGGAACCACTTCTCAAGTCGGTGAATGGCTTCGTTGATGTCATTCTCGCTGGCCGCATAGCTAAAACGGAGTTTGCCTTCGGCAATTTCTCCAAAATCTTTGCCTGGACCTACCGCAACACCTGCCTCATCGAGGATTCTGAATGCTAGATCCAGTGATGATATCGAGCCTAAACCCGGGTCAGCGAGGATATAGAAGGCTCCCACAGGGTCGACCGGTATTTTCATTCCCATTGCTCTTAAGCCTCCCAAGAGAATTTTTCGTCTTTTCTCGTAGGTTTGACGCATCATTTCTAAATGCTTCTGTCCAAATTTGAGGGCGGCAATAGCGCCGGCTTGGGGAAAGTGTGCCGCCGATATGTGGAGGTTTTGTTGCATGGTCTGTAGCGGGCGGATGGCTTTTTCGGGAGCGATGACGTAACCCAGCCTAAACCCGGTCATTGCGTAACGCTTTGAAAAGCCGTCAAAAATGAAGACATCGTCTTTATATTGGAGTGGTGAGGTTGCCGTGACGCCATCGAAAACAAGGCCGTCGTAAATCTCGTCAGATAAAAGCGGGATATCGAGTTCAGCGAGGGCTTTCATGACCTCCGGGGGTTGAACCGCGCCGGTGGGGTTTGCTGGAGACGCTAATAAGATCCCGCGAGTTCGGGGAGAAATGGCATCGCGAACTCTTTGAACGTCCAGTTTGTAGCCGTCTTCAGGAGCTGTTTCGACAAGAACGGGGATCGCACCGCAGAGCCGAACCATATTGGGGTAACAAGCGTAATGAGGTGTGGGGATAATCAGCTCGTCGCCTGGTTCTAACAAGAGGTGCATGACCATGGAGAGTGCTGGAGATGTACCACTGGTGACGATGATCTGATTTGGGCTGACGCGTTTACCGCGGCGTTGCCAGCAATCCTCGGCGATTGCCTCTCTAAGCTCCGTAAGTCCGCGGCTGTCGGTGTAGTGGGTCATATGTGCGTCTAAGGCGCCATGGGTAGCTTCCAAGACCTGAGGTGGAGGATCAAAGTTAGGCTCACCGACCCCTAACTGCACAATTGAGCGTCCCGACTCCTTTAGAGCCATGCCACGTTCCATGATCTCCATCGCAAGAAAGGGGACAAGATCTTGGGCATTTTTGGAAAACTTCATCATCATATCTCCACAATAGGCGAGTTTCAGTGAACACTTGTTGGGAGTAGGGGTCAAACATTTCGCTGCCTCAACTTCGTGGAAGGTTGGATTGGAGCAAACCTCGTTTCGTTGCTAGACTGTGTGGAGCATGGTTTTAAAAAGAGTGAAAGCAGGCCGGGTCGAAGAGCCACCGGAGAAGAAGAGTGGAGAGGTTGTTAAAGACCGCCCACGGATTCTTTATGTAGAAGACAACAGTATGAACTGGGAGATCACGTCACTGGAGCTTAGGCGTGAATACGAGCTAGATTGGGCTCAGGACAGCCGTACTGTTTATCAAAAGTTAAAGCAGAAAACCTACGACCTCATTTTAATGGATATTGAGCTTTCGGGTTCAGATCTTAACGGGGTTCAGATCACCCGTTGTTTACGAGGACAAGTTGTTGATAACCCGTTCGATTATATGAAGGGTTTAAAGTCAGTCGATACACCCATCCTCTTTTTAACTGCTTATACTGCAAAGTATGATTCTGAAAGCTTGGCTTATACGGGTGCCGACGGTGTCTTGACCAAGCCTGTCGACTTTCAGCAGCTGCAAAAGTCGATGATGCAATTGATTCATTCGAAGCGGATCATCGCCGACCGCGCCATTGAGCAGGTAAAGCAAACTGAGCGGGTCGCGTCGGCCAAAATCGAAGAAGAAGTTAAGCGGCGTGAGTTACTTGAGGAACCTGTAGGAGAGCTTGAAGGGCGCTTGGCTGAGCTGAACCGAAAGCTTGAATTTGCTCAAGAACAGTTGGTGCATGGGGAGCAGCTGGCTACCTTTGGGTCCATGATCGCTGGAATAGCTCACGAGTTGAATTCACCCACTTCCGCGATTGAGTTTGCTGTGGGGGGATTGTCAGAAAAGCATGTGTTGATTGAACGAGCGATTATGGCTCTTTTTGATGAGTCACCTCAGGCGCTTGAGCTGAAGGCGCGCTTTGAGCAGATGTTTCACGACGCCAAAGAGTCACTGGATATTATGACTGTATCGTCGGGTCGTATGCTCGAGTATTGCAACGCATTGCAGACCAATGCCCGGTTCGACACCAGTGTGGTGGCGGGGGTTGATTTGAACGAAGTGGTGCAACAGTCGTTGCTCATCTCAAGAGCGAAGACCAAGCCTTACCATATCGACTTCAAACCGGCGGCCATTTCTCCTTTAACCTGTAAGCGCAATCACCTGGGACAAGTCGTCATCAATTTGTTGAGCAATGCGGCGGATGCAATGGCCGAAAAATTTGTAAGTGGTAAGGATACTCAAACAGGTGGGACGATCAGAATTCGACTGGAAGATAAAGCGAACCTAGGTGAAGCCGGAATCTTGCTGAGCATCGAAGACAATGGTTATGGGGTAAAGCCTGAACTGCACGAGAGTATCTTTGAGGGTTACTTTACGACCAAGCGTCCTGGCGCAGGGACCGGTCTGGGTCTGGCCATCAGCCAACAGATCGTTGTAAGCCATCTCGGTAAAATCTGGGTCGAATCAAGCCCTGAATTGGGTGGTGCTCGGTTTTGTGTATGGTTGCCGGTTGCCCGGTAACTTTAGAAGTCTTATCAGAAGTGCTCTTTGAAAGCTTTTTCTTCATCTCTTATTGAGACAGCATAGAAAAAAGCAAAAGACAGCCATATGGGTCCCAGTAAGAATCCGCCAATCGCTATCCATACGCCCGCGAGCAAAATGAGATTTGCAAGGTAGATTGGGTGTGCAAAGACCCGATAGGGCCCGGCCTTAATTCTCTCATGAGGAATGACACCTGCATGGCAAGGGGCATAATTGTTACCCAGTGTTCGTAAACTTTTATTCAGTAAAATAATGCCAATCGCGCAGAGGATACTACCAAGGATTAAATTTGTTCTCTCGATGGGAATTGTGAGGAATGGGGTAGCGATAATTCTGACGAGTACCAACCCATAGAGGAAGCGAACAGCTGGTTTAAATAAGCGAGTAGCGCCGGAAGTTTTATAGACGGGGCGAGCGGCAGCTTGCTCTTTTTTTTCATCTTTAAAATGAATTTTGTAGATGAGCTGATTGGTTAACCAGTAAAAGAGGCAAACGGCCGTAGCCAACAAGTCTAGTTTTACCATCTCAGGGCATCCTGGTTATGAGGTCTTTCAGATCAACATTTCCACCGCTGATGATGATTCCTATTTTGGGTGCTTTGGGTAGGCTCCCGTTGAGAAGGCATGCCAAGGGAACTGCAGACGAAGGTTCGATCAGTTGCTTCATTCTTAAATGAACCAGTGATGTAGCTTCAAGTAGTTCTTTGTCCGATGTGAGCCCGATGTCTTTGACTTTCGCACGAATGATTTCGAAGTTACGCACACCCACACAAGTTCTCAGACCATCGGCCACGGTATCAGGGGTTTGACTCTCGACACGAACTCCTGTGGTGAATCCTTGGTGAGCATCACTGGCCCCGTGGGGTTCGCTTCCGTAAACAGGGATGCGTCCGTGAAGAGCTGTCGCAGTTCCCGACAAGAGCCCTCCGCCACCCACAGGTGTTACGACCATATCGAGATTGGGTACTTGTTCTTCAAGCTCGAGTGCAGCGGTTCCAGCGCCACAAATGATACGATGGTCATCGAACGGGTGGATAAGGACCATGCCTGTTCGCTCAATCTCGTCGGCGCAGGTTTGTTCGCGAGAAGCTTGTGAGTTCTCACATTCGATGACTCTCGCGCCGTAGCCTTGTGTGGCTGTTTTCTTAAGCGGATTGGAACCTTTTGGCATAACAATCGTAGCCTTGATGCCAAATCGCTTTGCCGACAAGGCGACCGCTTGAGCGTGGTTACCTGATGAGTGCGTGATTACACCCCGTTGTTTTTCCTCTTCAGTGAGGAGCCGCATAACGTGGCTTGCCCCGCGATATTTGAAGGCTCCCCCGGCTTGAAGGTGCTCGCATTTGAAGTAAACTTCGGCGCCTACCAGAGAATTGATGAATCTTGACTGCATCACGGGCGTACGGTGAACGGCATCGGAAATGAGAGAGTAGGCGCGTTCGATGTCTTCGCGAGTTGGTAAAGTCTCCGGATTCCCGGGACTTGACGCTAATTTCGGGGCGGTTGTCATGGTGCTCATAAAAGTGTCTCCCAATTGCTATGTAACGCTCTTGGTAACCGGCGACAAGGTCTGTTCTTTTTGTGTTTTCAACTCCCTTAGGGACTGCTAAACGCTCGATTATGTTGAAGCTTCGCTATGATACGCCGTTGGAATGGGTTCGAATTGTTGAGAACAATATGAACAAATTCCTTAAGGATCACGCACACAGTGAGAGAAAGGTGGCGGCAGCTGCGCTCACTTTGGTGGCGCACCAGCCTCAGCGCCCTGAGCTTGTTAATGCTTTGGTAGACCTTGCCCGCGAGGAACTGTCTCATTTTAAAGAGGTTCTTAACCGGCTTGAGGAGCAGGGGCAGTGGCTGACGAAGGATGAGCCAGATGCTTATATGACTGCCTTGCATAAGATGATTCGCCGCGGTGATACAGATCATTATTTCCTCGACCGTCTCCTGGTCTTTGGCCTGGTTGAGGCACGAGGGTGTGAGCGCTTCTATTTACTTGGGAAGTATCTGCCCGAGGGAGCTTGGAAGGATTTCTATGCGGGGCTCGCCAAGGCCGAAGCCCGACACCACGGTCTTTTCTTGAGACTTGCGCGCAGCTATTTCTCCGAAGAAGTGGTTATGGCGCGTGTAGATGAGCTTTTGGACAGTGAGGCTAAATTGGTTGAGTCTCTTCCTCTGCGAGCTGCCCTTCACTAGGCCGCTTCGTCACTGAGCCGTTTGGCGATAGGCTTTTAGCTCTGAGCGAAGCGCTGTTTAAAGCAGTTCGTGTAGACAGTGAGCGCTCGGTCATCAAGGGCTTTGAAGGCACACCAGTGATGCCTGAAAAACAAGTTGATAATTCAGTGTTAGGCTTAATCTCGATCGTCATACTGATTGTTTAGAGGTAGGCAGACCGCCGACAAATATTGATTGAAGCAGGTGCCACTGTCTACGTTGAAAAAACATTTATCACTCGCGAACTTAAAGCCATTCTCGAAGGACAGATCGCGGTTTCGTGATGAGCTTTGGCGCTCACGAGAATTTTACGTGAAAAAAAGAGCGTACTTTGGAATCCGGTATTCCCGGTAAACTATGAGAGCTGACCGGAATCAAAATCATTGGTTGATGACTTCAATCGCAGCACTTGTTAACCTGGACGTGGAGGCTTGTAAAACTATGTTGATGTCTTGGGGAGGCCGCGAGCGGCGAGAAGTTGAACGTTGTAGGATCGATATCCCTTGTAAATTACAAGTTGCAGGAAACACTTGGACAGGCATGACTCGAGACATCAGTCTCCGAGGAGCTTCGTTTAAGCCGGGTAATCAAAAGCCGGTTCCAGAATCCTACATCTTAAAGAGTGTTTGTTTCGAGCTCATGTTGCCGACTCAGTCGTTGAAAGCTGACTGCGAAATAACCCGGGTTGTTGGTGGTAAGATCGGCTTAAAGTTTTTGGGTTTTCAGCAATTAAATGGCGAGGCGATTCTCATCGATTTTTTAGAGAGTCAGTTGAGTAAAGTTGTTTAACTCAGTCCCAGGTCCAAGTCTCTTTTGAAATTTTTGTCCGCGCGTTGAGGAATCTTGGGTAACCAGATGATGAACTGGCTGCCTTGGCCGAGTTGTGTTTCCAAGCCGATGTGTCCGCCATGCAACCTTGTGACCCATTGAACCATATGTAGCCCCAGACCCGCGGCATTTGTTTCGGTTTGAGTTGTGAAGAACGGATCAAAAATACGTTGAGCAAGCTCGGGTGCTATACCCGGACCATCGTCACTGACAACAATAGAAACTCCGCCGTCCTCGCTCTTGGTTGCCAGCGTTATATTCCCATCAGGACCGGCCGCACTGATTGCATTTCGGAGTAGGTGGTGAACACTCTCATCCACCTTTGAGCCAAATGCTTGAATACTGCCTGTGTATTCAAGAGAGAACTTAATATTGATATTCGAGTTCTCTTTTTTCTCGCTCTGCCAGGCAGCCATGAGAGCAACATTGGGTTCCCATACAGATAGCGCGAGTTCATCTGTTCCAAAGCGTATAAGCTCATCGATCAAGTTGGATATTTTCCCTGAACTTTGCTCAAGGATTTGGAGAATTTTAGAAGTTTTAGAGTCTTCTACAGGCTCTATGCTGGAGCGAAGATTGGGCAATCCATTAAGAACAACATTGAGAGGATTACGCAGTTCGTGAGCAAGGCCTGAGGCAAGCGCACCCATAGCGGAGGCTACGCGCTCTCGGGCAAGGTCTTGGGCGATAGCTTTAAGTCGCAGTTGAACTTCTATACGAGCCATCAGTGTATTTAGGTTGAATGGTTTCGTGATATAATCGTTTGCTCCGGCATCCATACTGCTTTCAATATTCTCATCCTCGCCTCTTGCAGTAAGCAAAATGCAGGGTAGTTCCGTCATCGAGTACGTCTCACGAATCTGTCGTAAAAGCTCAAACCCCGACAAGCCCGGCATCATTACGTCGGAGAGGACAAGGTCTGGTGAGCTTTTGTGAATGTACTCGAGTGCTGCTTGGTGAGAAGTTGCGCAAAATATAGTGTAGTAGGGCTCGAGTTGTTCTTTTAGATAGAGTCTGAGCTCATCATTATCTTCGACGATGAGAACACGCTCACGAGACGCGTTGGTCGGTGGGTAATATGCACCGGTGTCCTTGGCTTTGCCCGCCAAGATATTTTGAGTGGTCGTCAGTGCAGTGAAATTGTCGATGGGTGAGTGGTTTGGAGCTTCCTGAACCCTTGGAAAGCTGACGATAAACTTGGTTCCCTCTCGCTTTGAACTCTCAACTTTAATGCTGCCCTGGTGTAGCCGAACCAATTCATCCGCAAGAGACAGCCCGATACCAAAGCCCCCTCCTCGTTTGGTCGATGGGTTTTCGGATTGGACAAAACGGTTGAAAATATGGGGTAGGTCTTCTTTGGTTATTCCTGTGCCGGAATCGCGGACGACAAAAACACACTGGTCTGCTCGGACACGGATATGAACATCGATTTGGCCACCGGCATCAGAGTACTTGAAAGCATTGATGATTAAGTTGTTGAGAATGGTTTGAAGGTGCTGAGGGTCGATGTCTAGAGTTGCCGGAGAGGGGCTTCCGGAAAAGAGGAGTTCAATATTTTCTTCGTCAGCGAGGGGTTGATAACCGCTTAGAAGATAGCGGGTGAATGTCGTTGCATCCACGTGCCGGATACTCGCTGGAATCGCATCATGATCTAGCTGAGCAAGCGTTAAAATATCGTTGACTAAGGTCAGTAATTGTTGGGCTTGGCGCTTGAGGATATTGAGTTTGTCACGAGTGGCGGGTTTTAAGGACGCATTGTTTTTAAGAATCCCGTCCAGTGGTAACAAAATCATGGTGAGGGGAGTTTTGAGTTCGTGCGTGATATTGGCAAAAAAACGTGTCTTCGCGGCGTCAGTTTTCTGAAGTTTAGTCACGGTCGATTGAAGCTCTGAGGAGACGAGCTCAAGCTGCTTGGTTTTTTCGCTGAGAAGGTAACGTGAGTGAAACTCCTCTTTACGAAGTTTATATTCGTAGTGGCATGTCATTGTCGCAAGCGCACCCGCGAGAGCGATGAGGTAGGTGTGCTGAATCATCGTATCGTAGTCAATGTTTTCAAATAAGATGATACCCGGCACGCAATAAATAAACGGAGTAATGGCCCCGAGCGCAATCATGGCTTTGGGGGGCCAGCAGCTTAGGAATCCCGTGGTCAGTAAGACAATGATCGGTCCAAAATAAAGCTGATTGGAAAAAGAGCCAGTCGTGATGATGCCAACTTCGTTCATGAAGAGGATGCAGAGTGCCGCTGCCAAAATGGAATGATGGGCAAGGTGCTTTCTCGATGGCTCGAAAAAGAAGAAGAAGAGTAAGATTGCGATGAGCGTTGTGATGATACGCAAGGTCACGGTTTCGTGAATCAGATCCGGCGTATTGATCAGGTCACGCAATGAGCCCAGGGGAACCCAGATAAAAATCACCCAGTAACCGATTTTGGCGCGGCTGCTCTGGAGGTCAGACAAATACTCTTTGTATTTTTGTTCTAAGACCTCAGAGTTCGGCTCTTCAGAGCCTGCTCCCGGTTCACTATAATCCAATGTATTCACTTTTTACGTGACTCCCCGGTTCAATTATCCTCAATTCTCGGAGAAGTGGCAAGCTTTCTATCTACCTAAAATTACTAGATTAATATTCTACATAAATGTACGTAGTTGGTTTAGCCAACTCTAGACGAGCTTTTGGCCTTGAGGATTCAGTCTTGGGGCGCTCACGTCGGTAGATTGTGGTTAAACTTGAGTCGACGTTGGCGAAGCGTGCCGATCCTTCATGTGGCTGAGCAGGTCTTGAAGGCGGTGCTGGTAAGTATGCATCGACATGACCTTTTTGTGACCCGCTTCGATGATACCAAGGCGCTCGCTCTCATGTTTTAGGTAGTAGGCCGCTTTATCGCTGAGCTCGTCCGCAGAGCTGTAAGTAATGATCTCTTTTTCATTCTCAAAGTGTTCAAGTGCATCGGATTGAGCATCTGTAAGAATGAAGCCACCGGCGGCCGGAACATCAAACACTCTTTGATTGACCGCACTGCCCATTTGGAGACTCGTGGCGTTAAGGTTGATGCATGATTGCTCATAGACTTTACTTAAGGGCTCACCGTAGAGGATGTATCCCTGGAAATTCGATTTGGGCATGATGCCGGGCCAGTGTTTATCGCCGTAGATTGTGAGAGCGTTGGTGTCGAAGGGTCTTAAGAGACCGTTGCGGTATTTGGCGGTCGCCTCCCAGGTACTTGCTCCAAGAATGTCGGCCAGCTCCTGGTTGTTCAGTGATGGTGCCATTTTTTTGATAAGCTGTGTCGAGTCGAGGTGACGATTGGTGAGCAGGGCTTCGGTGAGTTCTACGACAATCTTTTGGTGCGCCGGAGCAATACGAGCATTCCACTTCTGACGGGCCGAGGTCATACTGTCACCGACAAAGCAAAAGTCGTGTTTAGTTTGGGTTTGTCGAGGTTTGAATACAGAAATATCACTGGCAAGTGGGAGGTAGTGGATATCCTCTAGCCCCATGGCTTTGAGCTTCGGAATGAGGTCTCTTTCCCACATGAATACAGTGGTCATCGACTCTGCAGGCAGTCCTTGCTTTCCCAGGACGAACTCGGGGCTATCAACGTACCAGGCGGCCACCGGAAGCTGTATCTCGTCTAAGATTTGACCAATTGTACCGGCCGCATCAAAACCGATGTGATTGATTGTAAGAAGCATATCAGGCTTGAACTGAATAAATGTTTCAATCAGTTTCCTGACGAGCTCGCCGGCGGTTTCTGGGACTTCTAAGTAAAGAACTTTATGACCCAAGGCCTCGAGTGCACGTTGGCTTTCGCGCTGTAGATGATATTTTTTACCTGGAATAAGCACACGAAGTGACTCGGTCTTGAACTTTGAATAGCTCAATTGCTCTTTGATTTTTGATCCAGGACCGAAAATAGTTTTCATCGAGACATTTCCTTAACACGCACAGATAAACCTGAAGAGACGCTTGAGCTTTAAAAGGGTACTCGCTCAAATCCAGGATGAACCGATTTCAGTGATAATCGAGAATGTCTTAAGTTTTACAAAAAGTGAAGCTTTTTGGCAGTTCGCACCTTCGATGCCTTCAGTGGCAGGAACCCCTGATGAGTTTATTTGGGCGGAGTGTGCTGTAGAAGCTTGAGCAGTTGCTTCGTAAATCGGCGGGTCGCCACCTGAAGCGTCCGTTCATACGAATCGAGTAAAGCGGTGTTGTACCATTTTGAAGTGGAACTTGTCTCAAAGGCGACAAGCTCTTTGAGCTGGGCTTCGCTGAAATCTCGATAGGCAAAACTTGCCGTGAGGAGCATGCCTTTATGCATCGCTTTTACAACCGAGCGCATCGATTTACGCAGGTCGGAGGAACTGCTCTTGTGCGGGGTTTGTCCGGCCAATTGCTTCTGGTGCTCTAGCTCTTGGAAAATAGTTTCAATCGGAGTGATGAGAGTAATGGATGCAAATTTTGTAGAGCCAGATGCCGTGAGGAGTTTAGCCATGTATGCGAGGCGTTTTTTAGTCGGCTTCGGACCTTGGACGAAGATTTTAAATTGGGGGTCCTCAGGATCGAATTGGTGCCCGGCCTCTCCATAGAGTTTACCAAGCGGGGTTTGGTAAAACTTAAGCACTTCGGTGGCCTTAGAGTTTTGAAATCTCAGAAGAAGTTGGCTCTGAAGCATCTTTTGGAGCCGTTTGGGTTGAAGATTTCTGTCGAGTAAGCGTTGAATCTTATTTTGATAGTCTAGGCCCGCATCCTTGAAACGGTCGTTAATCATCTCTTCAATAGGCATTTTTAAGGGAAGAGAGTCGAAGAGTTGGTCGGTATGGGTTGCAGCCCAAATGTCATTTAAAAGCGCTTCGTTGGGTGTTTGCGCTTGATGTCCAACTGGTACTTGAGTTGTAGATGCACAGCTGCTCAGGGAGACCAGGAGGGCCAGTAGCACTGCGGCAGGGGACCAATAAAAAGACCGCCCAAACCTTAAAAAGGGATGGACGGCCTTATTGATCTTCAAATTCGTTGAAGAAGGGCTCAATTGAGCGCCTTATCAATCATCTTAGAGATTGCAGCAACATCTGTAGGGTTGCCCACCCGTTCTCCATTCAAGAACATAGTTGGAGTACCACTGACTGATACTTTTTCACCAAGCTTCATGTCTGCATCAACAGCTGCAGCGTAAGTTTTGTTGGCCAACGCAGCATTGAATTTCTTCATGTTGAGCTTGAGGTTCTTCGCATACTTCTTGAGTGCGTCAGGACCCGTCTTGATCTCTTCTTGATTGGCAAAAAGCATATCGTGGTATTCCCAGAACTTGCCCTGAGCGTTTGCTGCCAATGAAGCTTGAGCTGCCAAGTGAGCTTCTTTGTGAAACGAGAGTGGGAAGTGGCGGAAAACAACGCGTACTTTATCGCCATACTTCTTCTTGAGTTCAGTGGTCGCCGTTGCTGTACGTGTGCAGTAGGGGCACTGAAAGTCAGAGAATTCTACGATGGTTACTTTGGCATCTTTGGCACCAAATGAAGCAACGTCACCGGCGGCCAGCTCAGCAGCGGCTTCAGGGCTAAGAGGCTTATTTTGTGCTTCCATGCGCTGGAGCTCAGCCAGTACCTGCTTGTACTGTCCAAGCATTTGTACACAGCGGTCTGGTGGGAACTGAGCGGTCTTTTCACGAACCATTGCACAAGTTTGGGTGTCCGGACCGAGGTCGGCACAAAGCTTTTCGATAAGCTCGGTGCATTTTTCGCCCATGGCGGCAATCTTCTCTTTAGTGCCGGCCATATCGTTGAAACCTGCCCAGCAAGCGGCTGCAGGCATGATGGCTGTGGTATCCTTGGCTGCTTTACAACCGGGAGATTGAGCGCCGAGCTCAGTACATAGCTTCTCGGCGTATTGCTCGCATGCATTTTCGGGAGCGGCAGGTGCTGCTGTGCCAGCAGGTTGGCAGGCCACGAGCCATGCACCGGCAAAAAGAGCCAAGTAAAGAGGGGTGCGTTTTGCGTGAGTAGTCACAATCGTTGTCCTTTCAATATCAGGCGTTGAAAATAGGCGTGCCTGATTGGGGGAGTCTTATAACCCCAGGGCCGGGCTATGGATAGGGGCTAACGCTGAACATTTACAATCCTTTCAAGGATGTCCAAAAGCTGAACGTGATTTAGGTAATGCGGAAGATTCTTAATTAAAAATAAGGGTTTAGAGGTCATGGTGGGATGCTTGCGGGAGGAGACTGCGACCGGGAGAAGACGGGCGCGCGACATGGCTCATGAAAAAAAGACACAACATGTGAAATCTCGTCCCGATAAGTAATTGGCAGGGCCAGTCATATCGCTGGGCCTGCTAATAAAAATAACAATAAGAATAAAATTTGGAGCCTCTAAGATGTCGTCTCTTTCTGCGATTTCACCTACTACTGCGTCAAGTCAGCCTGCTGTTTCAGTTCCCCCAGCAGATTCCTTTGTTTCCTCTGTTTCAGAAGTTGCGGCTCCTACCGGCGTCTCGGCCATCGCGCCCTCGGATGCGATGGTTCGGGCACCGCAAAATTCAGAATCTCTCGAGAAAGTTGAGCCAGGCTTCGTTTACCGAATGAAGCAGAAGTTCTGGGCAAACGTCGTAGCCTACGTTTTCAAGTCGGCCACGATTCAGCGTATCGAGGCGCCGGTGAATGAGAAGCTGCCTATGATTCGGTTTTCAGATAAATTTCCAGGTATCGATATCCCCAATATTTATACAACCGATGGGGTCCCGGCGGCGGAAGAATCGAAAGCCAAGCAATATCTTTTTGCTATGATTCGATGGCTCTCAAGTAGTTTCTCTCTTCATGCAGATGGATTACCGCAAGTTTCAGCAAATCACGATGCGGTCATAGAAGAAGCATTCCCTGCTGCATACCGGGAGCTGTTGCCGGTACCCGTGGTGCCACCTGAGATCAGTGCCAGGCCAGATGATGTCTTGGGGACGTTGGCGCTCTCTGGTCCCTTTGCTGGTTACATCGAAAAAAATGATTCGAAGCCGAATGAGTATTTTATCGACATGTCTTCATTGGAGGGTGTACCGGTGCGTGAAGGGTTATCGCCCTTAGGTTGTAAGGCCTACTTTAGTTATTCCCCGTCTCAAAAGCGTATGAACACAACTCATATTGAGTACCAGGGAAGGGTTGTTACACCTCAAAGTGATGACTGGGAGCAGGTTCAGAAAATCGCACTTTGTTCGCTTTCAACCGACATGACGATGATTCGTCACTTGGCCAACACGCATCTCTTGGTGAGTGGAACGTTTGCCGGCGTGACCACAAATAATCTAGATGCTGACCATCCGATCCGTCGATTGTTGCACCCTCACTATCACCTCACTTTGTCGACGAATAACTATAAGGTGCCAAACTTAATCATGAGTGATTCATCTTCGTTGCCGAATATCTTTAGCTATGAGCGCAAAGAGATCTACAAGGTGATGAATGATTATGCGGGCTCGTTCGATATCTCACGCATGGATCCCAAGGCTGATGCAGCGCGCCGAGGCATGGCCGGTGCGATTGGAGTGGATGGTAAACCTGTAGAATATCCATACCTTGACAACGTTTCTGATATGCAAAATGTGATTGAAGACTACGTCCGTTCTTATATCGAGACTTACTACGATTCTGATGAAGCCATTGCGGCCGACCCCGAGATACAAAACTGGTTTAAGGACCTTGAGAAGTATATTCCAAATGGTGTCTCGGATTATTCTGGTGGATTGACTCGTGAGGGCGTAGCCAAACTATCTATGGTTTTGATTCAGACCGCAGCTGTTGAACACGAAAATGTTGGCAACATCACTTGGAATTACACAACGCTGCCTCAGTATATCCCGAGTGTTGTTCCTACCGATGGTAGCCGGCCCAGTGTGGATGCTTATCAGCGATATATTAATACATCGGTGCTCACCTTTGTCCCCCTAAACCGCTTGGTGGATGACCACGCGAATTTGGCTTTGGACCCAAAAGGGAAAGCATGCATGGATAATTTTAGAGCCGATTTAGGCGAGTTGCAGAAGAAGATGGATGCCAAGCCATTTAGTCATGGGGCACTTTACCCCGAAGCGATGGAGTGTTCTGTGAGCACTTAAGCAAAAATCCCCCACTGAACAGGGCATTGTTCAGTGGGGGAATCTTGGGGAGGGTATGATTGGAGGGCTTAGGCCCTCCTTTCTTGTGTCAGCTCATCAGAGCGTTGATTAGATTTCTGGTGTTTCGACTTCGGCGTCTTCAACATCGTCTTCGTCGTCGCAGTCGCCTTCATCGTCCATGAAGATAGACGCGAGTTCTTCGCAAGCATCTTCGTCACCATTGTCACAAGCATCTTCAAGTTCCTCTAAAGACTCGTCCCATTCTACGTCAGCGAAGTCATCTTCATCGGCGTCCGCTTCAGAGTGCTCAGGATGGTTTTCGTCCCATTCTCCTTCTTCCTCATCTTCGAAATCACCTTCTTCTGCTTGGTCTTCGTCGCAGGTATTTTCGTCATCGCCGAAGATCTCTGCGAGTGCGTCGCACGCTTCTTCGATGCCGTAGTCGCAGGCTTCTTCAAGTGCTTCGAGGTATTCTTCTTCATCATCGAAGTCATTGTCATTTTCATCATCGCACTCACAGGTGCAGCATGACTCTTCGTCATCCCAATCACCTTCTTCATCGTTGTCGAAGTCGTTTTCTTCATCGTCGTCGCAACCTTCTTCAGCGTCTTCGAAGTCATCCCATTCGCCTTCTTCTTCGCCGTCGAAGTCATTATCTTCGTCTTCGTCATCTACTTCTGGTGGACATGGGCACGCTTCTTCTTCCTCTGCTTCTTCTTCGCCCCATTCGTCGCCATCGAGTTCACCGTCATCATCGGAATCGGTATCCAGTGGATCCCAACCCGCATCGACTTCGTCGCCGTCAGAAATTCCGTCGTCATCGCTGTCAGCGTCATTGGGATCCGTGCCGAGTGCTTCTTCTTCTGAATCCGTGAGTCCGTCTTGGTCCGTATCCAGGGTTGAGAGGGACGCGACGTCACTGACCTGGTTGCCCAGGCCGTCCATCCCACAGGCACTGAGTGCTACTGCGAGTAAGAGTGTGGCCAAAAGGGCCAGAAATTGTTTGGTGGTATTCATGTTGTCTCCATTATGTCGGCAATACGCAAGTTATTGCGTATTTTTGTCACCTGGGTCTAAATCTGTCAATATAAAAAGTGCTTTCCGATGATCGAACTATTCAAGATGTTAAATTTGCTAACTTAATGTTGATGTTTTTGAACTTGCAGATTTTTGCGTGTCATGTGATGGTGTCCATATGCCAGATGACGGAAAGAACGGTTTTCTCAATTATAAGCACCGGGTGATTTACTCGTTGTTTAGGGCGGTGGCACGCATAGGTATGCGTTTATCCGTGCCTTTGGAGCCTATGCTGCGCCTTTTTCAGATGGCCTATTTTCACGAAGCCCGCAGTGAGAGGGGTTTGGGGCTAGGTGAGGTCGCTGACCTATTTGGCAAAAGTTTGCGTACTGTAAGCAGTCTTCATAATCGTTACCGAGGTGATTTTTTCGCTCCGGAGCAAGAGCTTGAACTCAGGCGAAAATTAGCAGGGGTTGTCGCATCTGGTCCTCGGACAGAGCTGGAATTACTGGGGGAATTCAGTGGCCACAAGCCAGTTGAATTGGCTGCGGCCATTGATGATCTGGTTCGAGAACGCCGTGTACTGCGTGATGGCGAGCTGTTGCGCCGCAACCCGGAAGATCACGATTTTTTCAGTGAGAGCGATATTGTTGCCCGAGTCGACGGTCTCAACCGTCAAATGGATATCGTGGCAGAAGCGGTGTGGCAGCGGTTTTTGGAAATTGATTCCACCAAGCCATCGATGGCCAGATCTTACGTATTTGCCGGAGATAAGGCTGAGTTTGAAGCCATGATGAATAAGGTCGCCGCGTATATCCGTGATCGAGCCATTGAAGTGGACGAAGCTGCATCGCAAACCGGTGAAACGGGCAGGCGAGCGATTACTTTTGCTGCAGCATCCTTGGAGGATAAGTCATGAGAATATTAACACAAGCACTTGGACTTTTCTTGGTGCTGAACATGGTGCTGGCTGGATGCGGCAAAGACTCGCCCTTAACCGGAACCGATTCAACGAGTATTGAGGTCACGGGATACCTAACGGAATCTTTGATTCATACAACGTCCACAGAGCCTCTCAATACTACAACACCTGTTGAAATTCGCATTGTGGGTATGCCCGGCGCGGCTACGAACATTGCGGAAGTAAAAGCGACGAACATTCGAAGCGGTGAGTCCCAAACTGCAACAGTTCAAGAGGGCGGTAGTTTCGAACTTAAGTTGATGGCGCTTAAGGCTGATACTCTCTCTCTTACACCGGTTGGCGTTGATTCCCAGGAATCCATCACGCTTGCTACCGAAGATATTCAAGAGTTTCCGTCTACCGAGGATAATGGGGTGCAGCTCGTTTATGCCATGGACTACTTTGATGAGTGTGAGCCTTTTGTTGAGGAGAATGATCCGGGTGAATGGGAAGATGAGCAAGATGAGCAGGGCGATTGGTCCCATAATACCTTCGATGAAGACTTTGACCCGGCTGAAGAAGAAGATTGTGAGTTTGTCTTAATACAAGTCACTCTTGATGAGCCTCTTGGTAACGGTCGGTTAATTATCTTAAACCTCGCTTTAGATATTATAGAACCACTTGAAAGCGAAGATGGGTTGGTTTGGTATGGCTCTATCAGGGCGTATCCTGAAGAAACTCTATGGCTGGTTCATGAGCGAGATGATGGTTCTTGGAGCACCTCTTACCTGGTCGAGGTTCCTTGATTGATTCATTAGCCAGTCCACTGGCAACCCTATTGGATTTGGACGACACGGCCGCATTGGTTATGATGTAGCTTCGGTCTTAACCTTTAGGAATCTGAGGATGGCGAGTCGTAAGCGTAAGCAACTGGAAGGCGGTGCAGTTGAAACCGTTAAGTCAGTTCATGATGTCCTTGAAATTGTCCAAACAGCGATGCTCGCTCAAGTGCGCCGAGGTGGTGTACCTCTTGGCCCGAACGAAATAGCTTCAGTGATTCGAAAACTTTGGGCCGAAGCTGAGATTCAAGAGCACGGGATAGGGCCCGCTGAGACCTATCAAGAAGTTCAAACGCGCTCTATTCAAAATTCAAAGGGCGACATTCAAAACATTGTTGAAAAGCTCCGAGTCGAGGCCAAGGCACCGGTTCCAAGTCCTGCGTCTTCCCCCGCGGCACAAGAGAACAAAAGCCGGGGGCTAGAGCTTTCGGGCTTTGCGTGGATTTTGGTCGCCCCATTCGCCGATTTAATGAGTCATGATTCGGAGCTGGTCGCCGAGACTCTGCCATGGACAATGGTTCCAGCTTGGCAAGCTGTCATGATGATGCTTTGCGGAGAGGAAACCATTGAGAAATGTCGGAGTAAATCAGAGCCCTTGGTTGCGGAGTTAGAGCAGGCAAATCTTAGCGCTATGGAATTGAAATCTCGAGTAGAGTCAGATCCGCGGGCTAAAAAGATACTGGCCTATTTGCTCTCAAAGCTTGTGATGCGTTTTGAGAAGTTTGAGCGCCGTAGGGAATGGATGGTCCGGATGCTCAACGACGAACTTGAGGATATAGATATCCCAACTTTAAAAGATACGGACGAAGATTGGGAATTCTCGGAGGAGACTTTCACACTGCTCTTTCGAAGGTATGCTGTTGACGGGAAAAGCAATACACAAAGCCCGGTGATGGACCGTGCCTACGAGCTGATTTGGAAACAACATGATGCCAAGGGAATTTCTGTGGCAGCCAAGTTTCTTAAGGGACTTGGGGCTCAGCGTAAGAGCCGTTCATAAAACTGCATGTTTCTTGTGAGCTATCTCGCTTATTTTATTACACAATTTAGATGACCTTCCCGCTCTGATTGAAGCAACCATGGGGCCGTGATAATTTTGGTGCCGCGTGGTAACCCGGGTGAGTGGCGCCCGGAACACCGACTCGATAGCTAATTAAGCGGAAAGCCCTCATCCATGACAAAAGAGAAGTTGGACCCCAAAGATATCATTGAACGGGTTCGGAATTCAGGTTCAAAAAAGGTCAAGCTGGCGATTACAGACATCGATGGTGTGATGCGAGGGAAGTATATCCATACGGATAAATTTCTCTCGGCAGTGGAAGGTGGATTCGGATTTTGCAATGTCGTCTTCGGCTGGGACTGTGCCGATGTCTGTTACGATAACGTGAGTTATACCGGATGGCATACGGGATACCCAGATGCCGAAGCTCGCATCGATCTCAATACTTATCGAACGGTTCCGTGGGATGACCATGTGCCATTTTTTCTAGCTGACTTTGAAGATGCCGAAGGCAATGGGCTCGAGGTTTGCCCTCGTCAGGTATTAAAGCGCGTCCTCAAAAAAGCCGAGGGTATGGGTTATTCACCCATGTGCTCTCTGGAGTTTGAGTTTTTTAACTTCAAAGAAACTCCCGAGTCGGCTCATGAAAAAGGTTTTCGCAATTTAAAACCTTTGACCCCAGGGATGTTTGGTTATTCTCTTCTGCGTGCTTCGCAAAACTCAGATTATTTTTCAGCGCTCATGGACGAACTCTTAGCCTTTGACGTGCCGGTTGAAGGTCTTCATACCGAGACGGGGCCTGGTGTATTTGAAGCTGCGATTATGTATTCCGATGCGCTGGAGGCAGCGGATCGGGCAGTTTTGTTTAAGGCAGCTACCAAAGAAATCGCTGGCGAGTTCGGTATTATCCCAACCTTTATGGCGAAAATTAGCCCCGACCTACCTGGTTGCAGCGGGCACGTTCATCAAAGCTTGTGGGACCTTGAGCACAAGACCAACGTTTTCTACGAAGAAGGGGCGGACCGGCGCATGTCGAAGATTTTCCGCAACTACCTTGCGGGTCAGATGAAAATGGCTCCAGATATTTTGCCGTGCTTTGCACCCACCATCAACAGCTACAAACGACTCGTTGAAGGAATGTGGGCACCCACAATGGTCACATGGGGTTCCGACAACCGCACTTCTTCTTTTCGCGTGTTACCCGGAAGCTCTAAGTCCACGAGGCTTGAAACAAGAGTTCCTGGTGCCGATGTGAACCCGTATCTCGCTTTAGCAGCAGCCATTGGAAGCGGGCTGATGGGAATTGAGAAGGGTTTAGACATTGAGAGCGAGCCTGTTTCTGGAAATGCCTATGAAGTAAAGGATGCTGTAAGGCTTCCTGGTAATCTTTACGATGCGGCACAGCAGATGGCTCAGTCCGAGCTTGCGAATGAGGTTTTTGGCGAAAAGTTTGTAGCGCATTACACACAATCTCGAATCTGGGAATGGCGTCAATTTCAAACTGCCGTCACGGATTGGGAAACTAAGCGTTATTTCGAAATCATTTAAAGAGGCACACCATGAGCATGCTCGACCTTCCGGATTCCGTTACATTTAATTTTCCAACGCCTATTCTCTTTGGGCTTGGAGTAAGGCGAGAAATTGGGCCTTACCTCAAAGAGAACGGGATGAAGCGGCCCCTAATTGTTACAGATCAAGGGATTGCACCATTACCGATGCTGCACGACCTTAAGGTTCTGCTTGAGGGTGACGGCTTAGAGCCGCAAATCTTCTCCGATATGGGCGGTAACCCGGTAAAGACTCACGTGATCAAGGGAGTCGAGGCATACAAGGCCGGTGGCTGTGATTCAGTGATTGCTGTTGGCGGCGGTGCTCCGATCGATGTGGCCAAAGTTGTTGCTCTGATGGCTCACCATCCAGGAGATCTTTACGACTATGAAGATGGCAACGCGGATGCTCCGCCCGTTGATCAGCATATCCCACTTCTTGTGGCGGTACCCACAACAGCAGGCACCGGTTCTGAGGTTGGACGCAGCAGTGTGATCAGTGAAGATGGTACTGGCGTTAAACGCATTATTTTTTCACCGCGTCTCATGCCGTCCAAGGTGTTTGCAGATCCTGAACTTACCCTTGGTTTACCAGCTAAAATCACGGCAGCTACTGGGATGGATGCACTGACCCACTTGCTGGAGGCTTACTTGGCCAAGGGTTATCACCCTATGTGTGACGGGATCGCTCTTGAAGGCATCCAGATGGTTCACGATAGCCTCAAGCAATGCGTTGATTTCGCGATGCTTGATGAGGATGAACTCGATATAGAAGGCGAGATGGGGCTTGAGGCCCACGCTAAGGCACGAAGCCAAATGCTTTTGGCCGCTCTCATGGGAGCTGTTGCCTTTCAAAAAGGCCTGGGCGTGAACCATTCATGTGCGCATGCGCTCTCCACGGTTTGCGATATGCACCACGGGCTTGCCAACGCGATGATGCTTCCGTTTTGCATGGACTTTAACGAGCGTGCAGTTCCTGAAAAGTTTCGCAAGATTGAAATGATTGCCGGGATTCCCGACGGACAATTTGCTGTATGGCTTCGTCATCTAAAAGGTGATCTCGGCATGCCTGAGGGGCTGTGTGATTTGGGTGTGACTGAAGATATGGTGGAAAAGCTTGTGGCAGTGGCCATGAAGGACCCGTGTCATCAGCTTAATCCGTGTCCGGTAACGGAAGACGATTTTCGAAATATGTTCATCTTGGCTTTAGAGTAATGACTGAGCGTCGTCTGAGAATAGGCATATCTGCATGCTTTAATCATGCGGATCCTGAGCGTCCACTTTTTAAAGGCAAGACCCTGGTCTACGTTGAAGAGTCGATGAACCAATGGGTGATGCGCCTCGGTGCAATGCCGCTTATGATTCCCCGTGCTCATGGCTCCTTGGGCGTTAAAGAAATCCTCTCTTATTTTGATGGTCTTTTGTTACACGGTGGTTCCGATGTTGCGCCGCAGAGTTACGGTGAAGAACCCATCGATGAGAAATGGCCCGGTGACCCGATTCGTGACGCCTATGAGATCGAGTTGGTAAAAGAGTGCGTTGCAGCGGATATTCCTATTTTGGGAGTTTGCCGCGGCGCTCAAGTGATAAACGTTGCTTTGGGCGGTACTCTTTATCAAGACATTGCAACTCAGGTTCCCGGAGCTTTGGTCCATCGCAATTGGGATGTTTACGAGCACAATCATCATGAAGTGAAAATCGAGAAGAACTCGACCTTAGAAACGATTTATGGTGGATCGCATCCCGGACGTATCAACAGCATTCATCATCAGGCGATTAAGGACATTGCTCCAAGTCTTCGCCCAGAGGCTCATAGCCCGTTGGATGGTATTGTAGAGGCTGTTTGTTCTAAGGAGAACGCAGGTTCCTATGTGCTTGGGGTTCAGTGGCACCCTGAATTTATCGAGGCGGGTTCGAGTGAATTACTCAGCCCGGATCTTTTGATGCAACACTTTCTCGACGCCACCCGACAAAAGTTAAAGACAAGCTAAAAGGAAATACAAAGATGTTACGAATCATTAATCCAGCCACCGAGGCAGTGATTGACGAGTTGGATACAGATACGCCCGAATCGGTCGCCGAGAAGTTCAAAGTTGCGAGGCTTGCTCAAAAGCAGTGGGCCGAGCGGCCGTTGCAGGATCGCATGGCGATGATTGAGCGTTTTGGTGTCATCTTACAAGAGCGCAAAGATGGCCTCGCAAAAACGCTGAGTTCCGAAATGGGAAAGCCAGTGGGGCAGGCTATAGGGGAAATAGGCGGTGTTGCGCCGCGTGTTCAATATTTTCTCAAACAAGTGCCGCCATTTCTTGATGAAGTTCAAGTTCACTCGAATCAAAATGGTTCCATGAGAGAGCTTCTAACCTATGAGCCGCTTGGCGTGATTGGAAATATTTCAGCGTGGAACTATCCGTTTTTTGTGGGAGCGAATGTGTTTCTACCGGCGCTTCTTACGGGCAACGCTGTAATGTACAAACCTTCTGAGTTTGCGATGCTTACGGGGCTTGGAATTGCTCAAGCGCTTTATGATGCCGGCGTGCCCGAAGAGATCTTCCCAACTTTAATTGGAGGCGGAGAGATTGGCGCGGCATTGCTGGAACAGGATTTAGGCGGCGTTTATTTTACGGGTTCCCATGCGACGGGCGTCAAAGTTGCCCAGGCGGCCAGTAAAAAACTCATGCGGGTTCAGCTTGAACTGGGGGGCAAGGATCCTGCCTACGTGTGTGATGATGTCGACCCCAAATCAGCGGCACAGAATGTGGCCAGCGGTGTCTTCTACAATACGGGGCAGAGCTGTTGTTCGATTGAGCGCGTTTACGTTCACGAAAAACTTTACGACGCTTTTGTAGAGGCATTTTTGGAAGAGGTTGCTTCGTTCAAAATGGGTGACCCAATGCAAGACGGCATTTTTATTGGCCCCCTTACGCGCGATGCACAGCGTGGTGTGATTCAAAAGCAGGTCGACGACGCGCTCGCTAAAGGGGCGACGCTGAGATGCGGCGGAGCGAAAGTTGATGGGACTGGATATTACTACCAGCCTACTGTTCTTACAGAGGTAAATGGGCAGATGGATGTGATGCGTGAAGAGAGCTTCGGTCCAATCATCGGGATTGAGAAAGTAGCGGACGATGAAGCGGCACTCGCAGCAATGAACGATAGCCGGTACGGATTAACTGCGAGCGTCTTTTGTCAGTCGGAGGACCGTGCGCGGGCAATGATGGCAAAGCTAGAAGCGGGCAGTGCGTATTGGAATTGCTGTGACCGGGTAAGTTCGAACTTACCTTGGACGGGTTGGAAAGACTCGGGAATTGGGTCAACGCTTGGCCACGATGGTATCCGCGCGTTTTTGCAACCTAAGGGCTGGCACCTGCGCCGACCTTAGCCGGTTCAGTGTAATTGCTGCGTCGGTTCCTGAGCTTCTTCAAAATCCTCTGTGATTTGAAGAATAGGGCTGACGTGGTGGTGAACAAGTTTCCAACCCTGAGTAGATTCCTCAAATATATTCGTTGCAACAAGGCTTGGTTCCGCGCCTTCGACCGATTCTCCACAGACTACAAATGCATAACCGCCTTGTTGAAAAACGGTTTCACCTACGGGACGAATACCTGGGGTTGAGGGATTTTCAAAAATACCTTCCCAGCTGCTCATAACATCTTTCCAGCCCTCAAGGAGGCCCCAGCCGGGGTGGACACAAGCGATGTTTTCGTTTGGAGCCCAGAGATCTCTCATGGCATCCAAATCTTTTGAGCAGAAGACCTCATAGAAGTGGTGGTTCGCTGCGAGAATGTCTTCTTTGATTTTATTCATGGGAGCTTCTCCAGTGCGGCAAATCGGATCAGCGATTAAGCCAAAGGGTGCGACCTTTGAGCACTTGATGATTCATTCGGCTGGCTTTGTCCAGTAGCTTGAGGTGATCGGGAAGGTCTACTGGGATTTTCCAGGTTTGGCTTTTACCGCCCTGGGCTTCAAATGCTTCGGCCCAGCCTTGCCACCACGGGACGGGTGTCGTTGCAATAGGCTCGACGATGAGGATCTTTGCCCCGTTGGAGCCAGCTTTAAGGAGCTTTGTGAGCATTTCCTCACGGGCCCCATCGGAGAGTTCGTTGATAGCGTAGGCTGCCACCACTGCACCACCGGCCCCAGGTAGCTTGGCTCCCATGAGATTGCCGGTTCGGGTTTGCCCTTTGAGCCCGAATGCATGGTAAGTCATGCGGCATTCGTCCGTCGCCCATTTATTGAGGTCGATGCCCTCGACAGTGGCCTTGCCGCCTCCGAGAAGGCTCCAGGCGGCAGATCCGACACCCGTTCCGCACCCAAGATCCACAATGTTTTTAATCGAGCCTGGGTTACTGTCTAGCTCTTGGAGAACTGCCTGCATAAAAAGGTAGTGCAATGGACCGTAGAATACTGCAAATGCAGCTCTTTTTCCGGCTGTATCCAGAGCGGCGCCCTTTTTAAGCTTGTCTCTACGTTGAACGTAGACGCTTGAAAGAGCCTGAAGGGCTTTGCGAATCTCCTGAAAGGTCAGGTTTCGCTCTTGGCGCTCCACTAGTTTTTCAAACCATCGATTAAAAGTAGCGTCGTCACTCACGGTTTTCTCCTGCCCGGAGCATATACGATTGACGCCGGACTTTGCCAAGCCTCCAGACTTTCTATAGATCTATAAGGAACCATCGAGAGGGGAATTTCATGAAAATTAACGGCGAACATTACCGTGCGATTTGGCTAGGCGAAGACCAGCGTACAGTGCGTGTGATTAATCAGAAATTACTCCCACATGCTTTTGAAATTGTGGACTTAAAAAGCATTGAGGATGCCGCGCTTGCCATTGAGTCGATGTTGGTGCGGGGAGCTCCCCTGATTGGTGCCACGGGTGCATACGGAATGGCCCTGGCGATGCTTCAAGACCCATCGGACCAGATGCTCGAAAAGGCACACGCGCGGCTTATTAAAACCCGTCCAACGGCGGTGAATTTGAGATGGGCGCTGGATAAAGTGTTTGGTCACCTAAAGCCCCTCGAGCCGCAAGAGCGGGTGGCTATTGCCTACAAGCGGGCGGGCGAGATTTGTGATCAAGACGTTGCGATATGCGAATCAATTGGCCGAAATGGTTTACAAGTGATTAAAAAAATTGTCGAAAGTAAGGATGCGGGTAAGCCGATTAACATCTTAACACACTGCAATGCTGGTTGGGTGGCGACCGTTGACTGGGGAACGGCACTTGCGCCGATTTACATGGCTCATGACCTTGGGATTTCGGTTCACGTCTGGGTGGATGAAACCCGTCCTCGCAACCAGGGCGCTAATTTAACAGCATGGGAGTTGGGGCAACACGGTGTGCCACATACTGTCATCGTGGATAATGTCGGCGGCCATCTCATGCAGCACGGAATGGTGGATTTTTGTATCGTCGGTACAGACCGTACCACTGCCACGGGTGATGTGTGCAATAAGATAGGTACTTACTTAAAAGCACTGGCTGCGTTCGATAACAACGTCCCATTTTATGTGGCGTTGCCTCACACCACGATTGATTGGCGAATGCGTGATGGGTTTAAAATTCCCATTGAGGAACGCGATCCCAATGAGGTTCATGAAATCCAAGGCATTGATAAAGAAGGGAACATTACCCGGGTGAGGGTAACTCCTAAAGAAAGTGATGCCGCCAATTTTGGCTTTGATGTAACTCCTGCAAGGCTGGTGACTGGCTTGATTACAGAGCGGGGCATTTGTGAGGCAAGCGAGGAAGGACTTTTGGGTCTCTACCCGGAAGAGAAAACAAAAGCACAACATGACTTCACATGAGCCTTTAGATGGCGTGATTAAATTTGGTGCAGAGCATCAAAGACGGTCATTGGGCAGCCGTCAGTTTGCCGAGATGGTGGCAAGTCTGCAGGCGTGGCGTCACATCTTCTTTCGCTTGAATTTCATTGGGCAAGATCCTGGCCGTTATGATGGCGCGGGTTTTGGAAATGTGAGTGCTCGAATTCCTCCACATACAGCCACAAAGGGTAAGCGTAAGTTTATCGTCACAGGAACACAGACTGGAGCGAGGCCCCATCTTGGGCTCGGTGATTACTGCGTGGTGGAATCCTACGATATGCGTTTGAACCGGGTCCAGAGTTACGGCGACACGATGCCCTCATCAGAGTCGATGACCCATGGTGCGATTTACGATTTAAACCCCTCCATACGGTTTGTATTTCACGGGCATATCCCTGTGATTTGGAGACAAGCTGGGGCACTGCGGCTTCCTACTTCGCGTCCGGAAGTTGCTTATGGCACCCCGGATATGGCTTACGAAGTCTCACGGCTTTACCGAGAGTCCAGCTTATCGGACCGTAAGGTCTTAGCCATGGGAGGGCATGAGGACGGTATTATCTCGTTCGGGAAAAATGCGGATGAGGCGGGAAGTGCGCTGGTCTCGACTCTGAGCCAGGCACTTCAGCTAGAAAGCATGCCTTCGGTTTTATAGCTTAACTTGAACTTTTGCCGCGGCTTCGGTGGCCTTCTTACGAGCCTCTTCTAGGGATTCACCCAGGGCAAGAGCCACGCCAAGTCTACGTTCACCATTGACTTCGGGCTTACCAAACAAGCGAACGGCTGTATCTGGGGCGCAGAGTGCATCCGCAACGCCTTCAAAGGATGGCCCTGTGGATTCACCTTCGCCGAGAATAACGGCAGAGGCAGCTGGTCCGTATTGGCGCAGATTCGGAATTGGAAGTCCTAATATGGCACGAGCGTGAAGTGCAAATTCCGAGAGGTTTTGGCTTATCATCGTGACCATACCGGTATCGTGCGGACGAGGGGAAACTTCGCTGAACCAGACATTGTCGCCTTTAACAAAAAGTTCAACTCCGAAGAGCCCATGACCACCCAGACCATCGGTCACTGCTTTTGCCATCCGCTGTGCTTCTGCTAACGCGGCATCGCTCATGGGTTGAGGCTGCCAAGACTCATGATAATCGCCGTCGACTTGGCGGTGTCCAATAGGATCGACAAATGTTGTTCCGTCTTTGTGGCGAACGGTGAGCAGCGTAATCTCATAATCGAAATCAACAAAACCTTCAACAATCACCCGACCCGCACCTCCGCGCCCACCTTCCTGAGCCGTTTTCCAGCCTACAGGAACGTCGGAGTCTTTTCGTAATGTGCTTTGCCCGCGCCCTGAGGAACTCATGACGGGTTTGATGATACATGGGAAACCAATCTCAGAGCACGCCACCCAATATTCGGCTTCGGAGCCAGCAAATTTATAAGGTGAGGTTTGGAGCCCGAGTTCTTCTGCGGCAAAGCGCCGAATACCTTCACGGTCCATCGTAAGTTTGGCAGCACGCGCCGTTGGAATGACATTGTAGCCTTCGCTCTCAAGCTCCACGAGCGTGTCGGTGGCGATGGCCTCGATTTCAGGAACAATAAAAGTAGGCTTTTCCTGCTCGACGATGGCTCGCAAGGCATCCCCATCAAGCATGTGAATCACATGGCTGCGGTGAGCAATTTGCATAGCAGGCGCATTGGCATAGCGGTCAACAGCAACCACCTCGATTCCAAAGCGCTGAGCTTCGATGGCAACTTCTTTACCCAGCTCGCCGGAGCCTAAGAGTAGAATTTTTGTAGCGGTTTTCGTGGTGGCTGTACCGAAGGAAGACATAAATAACTCCAGATTATTAGTTGGTGAGAAGTGTGAGCACAACTTTCCCGATGTGCTGACTACTTCTGACGAGTTCGTGGGCCGCTTGGGCCTGTTGCAGTGGGAATACTTGGTGAATCACCGGACAAATGGCTCGCGTGTCCATCGCTTCCCCGAATTGTTTTCGAAAGGCAGAGATAATCGTTTGCTTACGTTGAGTGGACAAACTTCGAAGTGTTGAGCCTATGAGCTGAATGCGTTTGGCCAAAAGGTGCCCAAGGTGAATATCTGTTTTTGCTCCGCCCATGAGACCGATTAGGACCAAACGGCCGTCAGGTTTTAGGAGCTTGATATTCGACTTTAGATACGGAGCACCAACGCAATCAAGAATGAGATCAAACGAGTTTGCTTCGAGTGTCTCTCCGAAGTCTTTCGACTTGTAGTTGACGGCTTGCTTCGCACCAAGTGCTTCACAGCGCCGACATTTTTCGTCGCTACCCGCGGTGACAACAGTTTGAATGCCAGAAACTTTGCAGAGTTGAATGGCCATGGTTCCCACGCCGCTGCTGCCGCCATGAATGAGAACCTTGTTGCCTTTTTGAGCGTTTCCCAAAATGAAAATATTCAAGTATGCGGTGAGAGCCGTCTCCATCGTCGCCCCTGCTTCTTCCATGGAATATGATTCCGGAACCGGAAGAAGTGAGCCAGTATGAACGATGGCTTGGCTCGCATAGCCGCCGCCAGGCAAGAGGCACATGACTTTTTCACCGTTGTCAGCCCGGGTGCCCGCACACTCCAATCCTAAAATTGCAGATGCTCCAGGAGGAGGCGGATAGTGGCCTTGGGCTTGAAGGAGGTCGGCGCGGTTAATGGCAGTGGTTTGAATATTGACGAGGACATGCTCTGAATCCGGTTTGGGCGGATCGAGTTCTTGGAGCAAAAGCGCGTAATCAGGACCCAGATTATCTACGCTGATACCCTGCATCCGTTAGCCTCCAGCTCCAACCATTCGAGTGATTCGGTCGATGCCTTCTTCAAGAACTTCAATTGGGGCGCCGTAAGAAAAACGAGCGTGCTGGCGAAACCTTGATGCTCGCCCAGGTCTTCGCTTACCGGGGTTGACGTCAAAGAATTCACCGGGAACAACAATGAGTTTTTCATCGAGTCCTCGTTTGAAGAAATTCATACCGTCTGCAAGCTCGGATTTTAGGCCGCTGAGATTTCCCCAGATGTAGAACGTGCTCAGTGGGTCGCAGTCTGGAACAATCCCATTTTTGGCTAATCCTTCGAGCATAAACTTTCGTTTGGCTCCGAATCTATCAAAAATTGCCTGTGTTTCCTGCCGTACAAATGCTGGGTCGAGCAGTGGCAGTGCTGCACGTTGGAGCGGCCTCGAGCCGCCGCCGTCTAAAAAGCTACCGGCGCTGGATACGGCGCTGATCACACTTTCCGGGCCAACAACCCATCCAACTCGCCAACCAGGATAGCGAAAATTCTTGGTTAGGCCGTTGAGAATGACAACGGGATCTTCATTCACGTCGTCGACATATTCAGCCGCGCTGACCGTGTTAGGTTTGTTCTCATCGGTCCAGATGTAGTTGCTGTAGAACTCATCGAAGAGCATCGTGCAGTCTAGCTCACGTGACGTATCGACCCAGCCCTTGAGCTCTTCTCCATGGAGAAGCTTACCCGTGGGATTACAGGGGTTGGATACCAAAAGGCCTCCAAGGCCGCGGCCCAAGACTTCCCGCCGTAGCGCGTCGACCGAGAATTTATAGCCTTGCTCAGGATCTAGGAGAATCGGAATGGAGGTAAAGCTTCGAAAGATATCCAGAAGCTCTTCGTAGGCTGTGTAATCCGGGAGAAAGTGTCCCAAGTTGATTTGGCCCAGTGAGGCAACAACACGCGTTAGGGCGAGGCGACCACCGCCGCAAACAGCCACATTGGCTGCTGTGTACTTCGATTTTTTACCTTTACGATAAAGGGTATTGTAGAGGTGCGCGACAGCTTCTCGTACCTCTGGCAAGCCCGCAACGGGTGCATATTCGTGATCGTCTAAATCGATGGTAATCGCGCCGACTCGGTCAGGAGCGCCGGGGAGTTGCCCGGCTTCGGGCTGGCCTTGGCCAAGATTACACCAATCTGGATGATCGGCGACAAAGCCTCGCTTACGAGCTTCAGTAGTTACATAAATGACGCCAGTTCGTGGAACGGGGCGAAATGATGAATGTTGGCGCGTGGTTTCGGACATACGCAGACTCTTTCTTATGGTCTCAGACTGGTTCTGAGCACCACGGAACGACTTGTTGGGAGACGGTGACGGTGCTCGCACCGGTCTCGAATCACTTATAAAACCTCATAGCAGACCTACACCTTCGAGCAAGTCGATGCCAGTGGCTTGAGAAATTGCAGCAGGCCCCATAAAAGCGCGGTGCAAACGGCCGAGCTGTAGAGGAATGACATGAGTGTATGGAACGTTGATAAGCGGGTATTAGAAGAGCTGGGTTTTGCTCAGGTTGCGAGCGCTTGGTCTGAGGCGGCATTGACGCCTCGGGGACGTGCAATGACTCAAACCCCCACGTTTTTCGGTAAACATCAGCCGATGTTGGCGGCCCTGCACCGTGTGGAGGAAGCCAGAGCGCTTTTTCGTGAGGAACTTGAAATCCCGTTGGGTGGTACCTCCGAAATTAAAGATTTGATTGCCCGCGCCAGCAAGTCCTCTGTCCTGGATGGTTTAGAGGTGATGCAATGCGGAGTGGTTATGCGTGTGGCGTGTGACGCCCGTGCATTTTTGCTTGAACATGCAGCCATGGTACCCCGTCTCGTGGCGCTCGGTGGTCAGTTGCCGGTGCATGGTGCGTTGGCATCGAGCATAGAAGGTGCATTTGAAGCTGACGGTACATTACGAGACGACGCGAGTTACGCTTTAGAGGGCTTTAGAGAACGGCTCCGTGGATTGCATCGGCGGATGCGGACCCAAATTGAGACGTACCTTAAAGACGATGATTTCTCTGAGAACCTACAGGATGGATTTTTCTCCGTTCGCGGTGAGCGCTACGTCCTTCCGGTAAAAGCAAGCCACCGAGGCCGTGTGCCGGGTATCATTCATAATGCTTCGAATTCGGGCGAGACTGTTTTTGTTGAGCCTCAAGCTTTGGTCGGTTTGGGGAATGAGTTGACCATCGCCCAGTCCTTGGTTGAGGAAGAAGAGCGGCGGATTCTGGCCGAGTTTTCGCACGATATTGGTGAGGTTGCTCAGGAGCTTGAATCGGCGATGGATCTCTTAGCTGAGGTTGATACGGCTCAAGCTGGAGCGAAGCTTGCCAATCGCATGGATGCCACGGTGCCGAGCCTTGCAACGGACGCAAACTGGAAGCTCTCCGCTCTACGCCACCCACTGCTGGTTCTTCAAAATAAAACAGTTGTTCCCAACGATGTGATTATTTCACCAGAGCAGCAAGTACTGGTCGTTTCTGGCCCGAATGCTGGTGGCAAGACTGTCACGATCACTGCGGTGGGTCTAACTGTTTTGATGCTGCGAGCTGGCTTGCCCGTTCCTGTAGCAACGGGTTCGTCGCTGCCATTACCCAATGCGATTTTGTCTCTCATTGGAGACCATCAAAACCTTGAAGAAGACCTGTCCACATTTTCATCACACTTAAAGTGTTTGGCCGAAATGAATGAAGTGGCAGATAGAGGTGTTTTACTCTTGGTTGATGAAATTGCTTCGGGAACAGATCCAACCGAGGGAGCAGCATTGGCACAAGCTGTCCTAGAGCGTCTGGTAGAGAAGGGTGCTACCGTCATGTTGACCACGCACCTTGAAGCGGTGAAAGCCCTCGGCATCACGAACGATTCCTATATCAACGCGCGGGTTGGCTTTGATGGTCATTCCATGCTTCCAACCTATCAGTTAGAACTCGATGTGGCAGGGATGTCGAATGCTTTGGAAGTCGCGTCTCAAGTTGGGATGGAGACCACCATTGTCGAGCGTGCTCGGGAGTGCTTGGAGGGAAGCGGGGCTTTAACCATCGCTCTTCAAAAGCTCGCTGAACGCGAACTCTTACTGGAAAAACTTCAAGTTGAAGCCGAAGCGGAGAAAGCTTCGTTGGTGCGTGAACTCGAAGAGGCAAAGCTTGAGAAACAAGAGCTTGAGCGCGCTCGTTTAAATGCTGAAGAAATTGTTCGTGAAGAAATGGCCGCCGAGCTTACTCAAACTCAGCAGCAGCTAAAGGAAATGATTGCTGAGTTGCAGAATCAGCCGTCTATTCAAGCAACGCAAAAAGCTCAAAAGCAGGTTAAAGCGCACCAAGAGGCCCTTAAGAAGGAGCGAGAGAAGCTTCGAGCCAAGAAAGCTGAGAGTAATACTCCGAGTCCTCGGAAAAAATTTGAGATTAAAGTTGGGGCCAAAGTTCATGTGCCTCGATTTAATAAAGATGCTGAAATCGTTGCCATAGATGGAGAGACAATCCAAGTTGCGGTGGGACCGATGAAAATGCGAGTATCCAAAGACGAACTCGTCGGCGTACAAGGGGGCAAGTCGCAAAAAGCGAAAGAGCGCCGTAAAGATAAGGCCGAGAGATTGCCGTCGAGTGATGAGGAAGCCCAGCGTCGTCTCGACCTACGAGGAGTCCGCGCCGATGAAGTAGAAGCAGCCGTGGTAGCCTTATTGGATCAGGCTTATTACAAAGGGCCTCCACAGATTACGATTGTTCATGGTCATGGCAGCGGTGCGGTAAGAAAAGCTGTTCATGATGTATTGAACGCTTCACCTTACGTGAGGGATTTCCGTTATGGTGACCGACATGAGGGCGGCGAAGGTGCCACCATTGTAACGTTGGATGCGTAAGACCGGAAATTTAGTGCTCGGCGGGACCACGCACAGGTAAGTGCACTGAAAAAGTTGTTCCAACACCTGTTTGCGTTTTGAAATCCAACTTGCCTTGATGCTTATCCACAACAATGGAGTGTGCAATCGCAAGGCCTTGTCCAGTACCCTTGCCAACTTCCTTGGTGGTGTAGAAGGGTTCAAAGATTCGGTCGCGAACTTCTTCGGGAATCCCTGTTCCAGAATCAGCGATATCAATCCGTACCCAATCTTCACCGAGTTTGTGAGTGGTGATTCGAATGATCCCACGTTTGCCGGTGCCTTCGTTCGCATCGGTGATGGCATGGCTGGCGTTGACCAGTAAATTTAAAAATACCTGGTTGAGGTCGCCGAGGTTACATTGCACCTGAGGGAGCTCGTTAAATTGGCGTTCGACATCTGCAACATAGCGATATTCGTTTTGGGCGACGACCAATGTACTCTCAAGAGCGCGGTTTAAGTCTGCAGGCTCAACACCGAGTGTTGCATCTTTTCTCGAGAATTCTTTCATGGCCCGGACGATTCGCGCCACACGCGCCAGACCTTCTTGAGTTCGGCTGAAGGCCTTTGGCATTTGCTCCTGCTGGTACTCAAGATCGGCATCTTCTTTGGCATCTTCGAGGTCGTCTTCTTGCTCTTCAGATAGAGTGCCCGCAGGCAGTGACCCAACAATGGAGTCATAGGTTCCAAGAAGATTGTTGAAGTCTTGGAAGGATTGCTCGAGGTAGGTGATGCTGTCACCTACAAACTGCACTGGCGTATTGATTTCGTGGGCGATGCCCGCTGCGAGTTGTCCAACGGCCTCAAGCTTGCGAGCGTGCTGGAGTTCGATTTCGAGTCGCTTTTGCTCAGAGACATCGGTCATAAAAATACTGATGGCGTCCGGCTGGCTGTGACGAAAGTTTGCCGCCAAGCTTACGGTTGCAGTCTCCCGCATGGCGCGTTTGATGTTGAGCTGAATCCTTTGGGACCGGGCAATGGGCCCTGGCTGTGCTTCAAGGTTACGCAACATGTTGGTAACGGAAGTTTTCTCTTCGTTCGTTGGCAAAAAGTCATAGAGGCTAGCTCCGATAAGTTCTTGCTCAGGTTTGCCCAAGAGTAAGCTTGAGCGCGGGTTTGCATAGCCGATGCCACCGGTACGGTCGACGACGAGCACTGCATCACCTGCTGAATCAAGAATGGCGCGGGTTTGTGCCTCAGAGCGGGCGATGGCCTCCCAGGCTTTGAGAAGTCTCTCGGCTGCACGGAGTCTTACTCGAAGCTCGCCGCCATGAACCGGTTTGGTAATGTAGTCATCAGCTCCCGACTGAAGTCCCTCAACAATATCTTCTTTACTACCGAGTGATGTGACGAGAATGCAGTAGACGTAATCGTTCTTCATCTTCTTACGGATGAACTTCACCACTTCAGGCCCTGTTAGTCCGGGCATGACCCAATCGAGGATTGCTAACCTTGGGTGCCCAGGCATGAGCATATGTTTGAGAGCTTCTTCGCCAGAGCTGGCGAGCACGAAGTCATATCCCCATTTGCGTAACTGAGCGCTTAAGATCAGTCGCTCGGTTCTGGAGTCATCGGCTACGAGAATTTTCATAGGCTGTTTGGGTGCCGACTCGCTCGGATCTTCAGGCCGGTTCATAGATGCTCCGAATATTCAGGTCTGACGACCGCTAGATGACGCAGAGAAACGATAACCGCTACCCGTGATCACTGCAATACTACTGGAAAGCTTAGGAAATGATGAGGTGAGGGGCCATGACGTGGCCCTCGGTGCTCGGGCAATGCCCGAGGCTTCGATCGACTGAGCACATGCTCAAGGAAATGGTCTAATCTACGAAAGCAGACAGAGTTTTCGCTCGAGACGGATGACGCAACTTTCGGAGTGCTTTAGCCTCAATTTGTCGGATACGCTCACGCGTAACGTTGAAGTCTTGTCCAACTTCCTCGAGTGTGTGGTCACTCTTTTCACCTACACCAAAACGCATACGAAGAATCTTCTCTTCTCGCGGGGTGAGCGTGGAAAGTGCCGCCCGAACTTGATCGGAAAGCTCGTTGTTTACCGTAAGGTCAGCTGGATTGGCCGCATGACGGTTCTCAATCAGGTCACCCATTGATGAGTCTTCGTCTTCACCGATAGGTGCATCGAGTGAAACAGGCTCTTTGGTGATTTTGAGTACCTTCTGAACTTTTTCCAGTGGTAGGTCCATCTTCGCTGCAATTTCTTCAGGATCGGGCTCGCGACCCATTTCTTGAAGTAAGTAGCGGCTCGTACGAACAACCTTATTGATGCTTTCGATCATGTGAACCGGGATACGAATGGTCCGTGCCTGATCCGCAATGGCGCGTGTAATAGCTTGACGAATCCACCATGTTGCATACGTGGAGAACTTGTATCCGCGCTGGTATTCGAATTTCTCAACACCCTTCATCAAGCCAATGTTACCTTCCTGGATAAGGTCCAAGAAAAGTAGGCCGCGATTGGTGTATTTCTTTGCGATCGAAACAACGAGTCGAAGGTTGGCTTCTACAAGCTCTTTCTTGGCCAACTCAGTACGCCACTCTGCACGAAGTAACTGATCGTGAGTTTCACGCAAAACGTGGAGAGGAACCTGAGCTTGCTCTTCAATGCGGTTAAGCTTTCGGCTGCAGCTTTTGGCGATGGTCAGAAGCGACCGAAGCTCTTCGGTACCAAGATCAAATTTCTCAGTGAGCTTCTTGTCTTCAGCCGGGGTGCCTTCATACTCACCAATGGTGATGAGTAATTCTTCACCATTGATGTGGGCCCGAGCCGCTTCGTAAAGAAGCTCTTTTTTAGCCTTATCAGCTTGATTGATCATGGACTTCAAGATGGCCATGATGCGTTCGATATTACGCTTGTTGAGACGAAGGCCTGCGAGTTCGTTTTGGATTTCCGCACGAATCTCAACGATGTTCTCTTCCCACTTCTTAATGGTCCGTGGTGTGGCGTCGCCACCGGCAAGCTTCACATCGAGCTTCTCTACCTTGTCATGCAAAGTTCCGAGGTTGTCGATGTGCTTGAGAACACGTTCGATATCTTCTTCGCTGTCTTCTCCGATATGACCTTCAAAGTCTTCAAGGATATCAGTGAGTTGCAGCATTCCTTCTCGAAGCTTGTCACCAAGTTCAAGGATGGTTTGAAGGGCAATCGGTGAACCACTGACGATGGCCAGCATTTCCTTTTGTCCCGACTCAATCCGCTTCGCGATTTCTACTTCGCCTTCGCGGTCGAGGAGTGGAGCTGAGCCCATTTTACGCAGATACATACGGACAGGGTCGGTGGAGAGCTCACGTTCGGAGCGCTTCATCGGTACCTTTTTAGGTCCTTTAGCATCGGCTGCGCTTCGCTGGATCACTTCGATTTGAAGTGCTTCGCAATAATCGAGAGTTTGTTCTAATTGAGTCTCGAGCGCTTCGTTTTTGACGAGAATGTCAACGATATCATCAAGATCAACGGTTCCACGTGAGGCATACTTCTTAATTAAGCGACGCAGTTCCGGGATGGTTGGTTCTTCGATATCGGACGGCAGACGACCGCCTAGCTGGATTGGCAGCTTGGCTTCAATCGGAGCAGGTTTCTCAACCTTTTTCCGAGTGACCTTACGAGTCGGTTGCAAAAGGTCTGAAAAGTCACCAAACGAATCTCCCATTACGGAGTCGAGATTGAAATCATCTGATGAGGTCGAGTTCTTTCGCTGAGTCGTTGTCATTACTTCTCCACTTGCAGAAAACTGAATTTTGTCATCCAACTTGGCGCGCGTACCATGCGTGCTTTCACTTGGCTACACTAAAAATAGCGTTACGGTGCCGATTTATTCCTGCGAAATGGATCGGTCGACTTTGCGTTGCCAGTTCTGCACTCATTTTTCCCTCGAAACAGCTTGTGTGAACCGAGTGGACTAATTTGCGCGGTGTGTCACGGCCTTGAGCACATACGATGGCCAATTGAACGCGAAATGACAACCCGCAAATTGTCAGGGCAAGTCTACATTTGTACAAACGTGATCACGTAGGTCATCAATAACTGGGCTGAAGGGTGCCATTGGGTAGGCCTTGGCCGGTGAAACCGGTTTGCCTGGGTGGCTAATAGCTGCTTCCAACGGGTACCGGAGATGTATCAGGGATGGCTTGGCGGTGAGGGGACGCGGCGCGAATTTAATACAGTATTGATATTGTTGGTTTTTCTATGTTGATAGCTGCCCGCCTTGAGAGTTGGGCGAGCTATAGGAGGCAAATTGTACTGAAAACTCGTAGAGACTTACGCTGCTACTAGACGATGGCTTTGCCTAATGCTTTCGCAAGTTCTAGGGGAACTGAGGTTAGGTCGAATGCGACGCCCATCCCCGGTAACTCTGGCCCATCATCCCAGGCGCGAATCCAGACGACGTGCCCTTGAACGCTCATGACGTCATCGGCAAGGTCCCAGATTTCCAGTTCCATTTCACTATCAATAGGAAGTGGGTCGTAGGTAATCAAAAAGCAGCCGCCGGTACTGAGCTCCATGATGGTACCTTGGTGCCAGTGATCGGATTCCTTGAGAACGCGAGACCTTGAGCGGCATTGAACAGTTTGCCGGATAAACCGTCTCGGTGTTTGAGGACGAAGCCAAGTAGGGTCATCCGTGGCGATAGCTGAGAGTGCCTCGGCAAAAGGCTCAGTGTTTTGAGGTGACGTGGATACAATCATCACTGGTTCGTTGCGCTTGGCGGTACTTCTAAGAACAGGCCAAGTGAGCTCCAGATTATAAAGTACCAGTAAACTGGTGTTGGTCGACCCAGCTCGCATCCCTGTAATCATGTCTACGATGACTGCATAGGGAGGTTGGCGAACGCATGCTTTGAGACATTCGTCCGGGGTATTCACCAGCTCAACCGGGTATTCGGCATTGGCAATCACTTCATCGTAAGTGCCTTGCCGTTTTGCAGAGCAAAGTAGAATGAAATATTTAGATTCTTCTTCCATACTTTTAGACAACGAGCCGTTCAGTTTGAATATTGGGGACACATCAGCATCTCCGTCAATCATCGCGCGGGCAGTGGTACATAATCAATTTTTTTCTTTTTTTTTCGAGATTTAAGAGACCCCGGGTCCCATTAAATCTACTCATTGCTTGACATGTATCTCTACCCCTAAGTAGCTTTTAGTATGGGACGACCAAGAAGATCTGACTCGCAGGTGGCAACCACTGAGCGATTGTTGACTGCTGCTGAGAAACACTTCGGCGGGCAGGGTTTTGATGCCGCGAGATTAAGCGACATTGCAAAAGATGCTGGGATTACTCGGCCGTCTTTGCTTTATCATTTCGAGAGCAAAGAAAAGCTCTACGACGCGGTCGTCGCACGGGCTTTTGATAAGCTACTGGGCGTTTTTCAAGGATCCGCGGTCGAAACAGACAGCTTCGAGGCAATCGTGCTTGGACTTACCCAGGCTTATATTGATTTCGCAAAGGAACACCCAGCGGTTTCAGTATTGGTTCTTAAGGAACTCACGGGGCCAAGCACCCAGGGTGAACATATCATTCGAACGAAATTTGTTCCGGTGCTTGATTGGGTTGAGAACTTTTTTCTCAACGCAGGCAAAGACACGATGCGACCCGGGGTTCCGGTTCGATTTGTGCTGATGCAGGTTGCGGTTCAAGTGATGATTCGCTCTGCGATGGGTGACCTAGCTGTACCGATGTGGGGTAAGGGCGACCCAACTCTCGAACTCTCTAGAATTTTGTTTCTTAAAGAACCCTAAATTTCCTAGAGTTTAGGTTGCTGCAGACTGACTCTGCAGCTTGGATCGCCAACGGCTGATGGTTGGTTCGGTGACTCCCATAAGTGCAGCCGACATACTTACCTTGTCTCCAAAACGATGAAGAACATGAGTTAGTAAAATATCTCGGCTTCTGACCAGGTAATCTTCTCCGTCGGTGTTTTTCTGCCGAACGATACCATTGAAGACATCATTAAGCTCACGCCACTCTGGCGTGCGGGGCATGGGGCCAATCAACGAGCGTGCTTTGATTTGTTTCATCTTACGACGAAAAGTCGTTTCTGGAATGCCGAGCACTGCGGCGCCGCGTCTGTGGATACCACCGATGCGATCAAAGGCCGCCTGAATAAGATCTTCCTCTAACCACTTGCCAAAGGGTGGAGGTTGATGACCGCTGTTGATGTCTACTTGCTGAATGATGCTCGATAGAATGCCGCTTAGATTTTCCCAAGGATTGGACGGAGCCACTTCGGCTGCGGGCTGTGCGATACTGGGTTCTCCGGCTCGAATCGGGGGAGCATTGGTCCCGGCTTGTGCGTTGTCATCAAATCCAAGCTCATGAGGCCCAAGTAGCTCAACTTGGCTTAGAATAACTGCACGCATGACACGGTTTTGCAGTTCACGAATGTTACCGGGCCAGTTGTAACTCAAAAGAGCATGCTCAGCCGCGGCGGATAGTCCTCGCGCGGCTTTTTGGTATTGAACATTAAATCGTTCGATGAAGTGCCGGGCCAAAAGAAGAATATCATCAGGCCGTGTTCGAAGAGGTGGAAGGTCAACGCTGACGACATTGAGACGGTAGTAAAGGTCTCGGCGAAATCGTCCGGCATCCACTTCGACGGCTAAGTCTCGGTTGGTGGCCGCGATGATCCGTGCATCGACTGTTCGAGTTTTTGTCGAACCGACAGCCATCAGCTGTTTGTCCTGTACAAAAGTGAGGAGCTTAGACTGCACCTCGAGGGGGAGTTCTCCGATTTCATCGAGAAATACTGTTCCGCCGTTGGCTTCAGCGAGTCGCCCGACGGTCTTGCGGTCGGCGCCAGTAAACGCCCCACGCTCATGTCCGAAGAGTTCGCTCTCAATAAGATTGGGCGTAATGGCACTGCAGTCGACCAAAACCAGTGGCTTATCGGCGCGCTGACTTAACTTATGAAAAGTTCGGGCGAGCACACCTTTACCGGTACCGCTTTCACCTGTGACCAAAACCGTGGCGTCAGTTGGAGCAACTTGGCGAACAATGCCGAGAACCTGTTCCATCTGCGGTGAGGTGTGAACCAGCTTGGCATGACCCAGCGCTTGTCGAAGTTCATGAACCTCACCCAATAACCTGAGCCGCTTACGTTCTTGTCGGGCTGCTTCTTCTCGAGCCAGAATACCGCGGTCGATGGCTACTGCGATGTGATTACCAAACACTTTCAAGAAGTGGACATCGGAAACATCAAGTTCAAGCTTTGCACTTTCTCGGTCTAAGTAAAGACAGCCAAGGCAGTTCTCGCGTGTAACCAGAGGAATGACCAATGCCGCATGAGTGAGGTTAGGAGCACTGTCTTCTAGTCCTGGAATCGAAGAGCATAATACTTTGCCACTCTGGTGAGCTTTATCGAGCAGTGCGCGTTCGGAGGCCTCAAGTGAGAAGAGTGAACTCGAGGTGGTATGCTTTTGCACGGAGCCGCCTTGCTCTGTTTTAATCAGAACAAAACCACTGTGGAGCGCGAGCGGGTCATCTGGTTTTTCGGGGAGAAAGAGTCCGACTCTATCTGGGCGAAAGGCATTGCTGATACAGCCAAGCACTTTAGAAGAAAGCTCGTCGATATCTGAGCTTTCGGCCATCAAGCCAATGGTTTCCCAAAGCAGGACCATGTTTCGATAATCTTTACCCATGGTGCCGGTAAAGATTCCGGTGAGTTCATCGCCTTCGGTGGATGTTCCGGTGGAAGGGTCTGCTTTCCATTCAGTGATGCGACCACCGCCAGCACGTTTTGCGGCGTTTAGAGCGTGGTTGGCGCGTTGAATAAAAGCAAGTGATGCATTTTGGTGTCTGGCTTCCTCGCTGGTTGTGGCGACGACACCGCCACTGAAGCGCAATCGCACCGTCGAATCGAGGTATTCATTTTTTTCGAGCTCTGCAAGGATTGCGCTTCCGAGAGCGAAAGCGCTCTCCAGCGTGGTCTTGGGCAACAATATAGCGAAGACAACACCGCCATAGCGAACCAAGTAATCATCTTCACGCAGCTGTTTTTGGAGGACGTCAGCAACTTCTCGGATTACCTTGTCGCCGAGCTTTAAGCCCCATAATTCGTTAATCGTTGCAAAGTTATCAGGGCTCAGAATCAACATAGCCGTCGATGGTCCCTGATTGGTCTCAAGAGCTTTGTCTACGGTTTGAAAAAATTCGGCACGTCCTGGTAAACCACTGACAGGATCATTGAGAACACCGGATACCCGCATAATATCACGAGTGATTGCTTCACCCAGTTCTAAGACCCATTGCCACCAGCTTTTCATAGCGTCGGGGCCAGTGAGTGATTCTGGAGCTTGCGCGGTTTGTGGGTTGCGTAAACCAAGCCAAGCGGTTTGCTCGTCTTTACCTTGATTCAATGCGCGTAAAGGGATCAAAAGACCATCTTGCGTGCTGCTTTGAATCGTCTCGGGAATTAGCTTGGCGAGTGGCCCTTGGGCGTTTGCGTCTGGCTGAGTTCGGGCAAACTGGGTGGCACTGTCAATGCTTTGAAGTTCCGCAATGGGTTCATCACCAGCACTGAGTAAGAGTGCTCGACCTCCGTCACCGAGTGGATCGGGAACGTAAAGAGAGACTGCACTGGCCCCGCTTAAATGTTCGATGGCTTGAATGTAGTATTTGAGTATTTCTGATGGTGTTCGCATAGGTCCCCGTCAACAAAGCCTGCTGCCGCCGAAATGTGTTACGATGGCTACGACTGCATTCAGATTGATCCGTATGTCTTAGCGAGACATACTTTGCCTGTTCCACCTCTATTGGTGATCAAAATAGTGACGGATACAAGCCATTTTTTTGAATTATTTAGAATTATGAAGGTGTGAATCGTCATAATTTTCGATTTTGTATTACGGGCTGCGTCATAATCGGCCATTTTTTAAGCTAGAAAAGGACATAGGTAAGTCGGTGAAATCGATCTCTTGGAGCTGGAAATTCAAAGAATGGTCCTGCCAAACACACGTCTCGTCCGCTGGAACAAGCGCGGAGACATTGCTGATTGGACTTCACGGTTTTACGGGGTCAGGGGCTGATTTTGCGCCGTTGCTGGGTCAATTACCCGCAGGAACTCGATTGGAAGCTCCTGATTTGCCGGGCCATGGTTTATCGGCAACCTGGGCATCGGCTGAATGCGTTTCGATGGATGCCTGCGACGCGATGCTTTTAGAGCGGATTCAAAGAGCCAACAATCAGCGGGTGATTCTAGTGGGATATTCGATGGGAGGCCGCGTTGCATTGAATTTCGCCTCGAGATTTAGCCATTTGCTGGATTCAATTGTTGTGATCGGAGCCAACCCGGGCATCGTGAACAAAACGGAGCGAGAGCAGCGTTTAAGTTGGGAGCAAGAGCTTTGCGAGCGATTGTTGGATGGGGGTGTGCCTGGCTTTATGGATTACTGGCAAGAGCTGGAGATCATCCGCAGTCAACGCTTACTGCCACCGGCGCTACTTGAACCCATGCAAGCACGCCGCGCGAAGGCTTCTGTGGATGGCTTGATAGAGAGTATCCGAGGAATGGGAACGGGAAGAATGCAGCCTCTATGGAGTTTGCTGCCCAAGATTCATTGCCCACTCCTATATTGTGCCGGAGAGGACGACCGAAAGTATTGTGAATTGGGGAAAGAGGCAGTGAACCTTATTCCCAACGCACAACTCAGCATCATTCCTGGGAAAGTTGGCCATGCCGCACACCTTGAGGGCCTTGAACTGTTTGGAGAGGTTTTCAGATCTTGGCTGAATGAGCGCACGCTCTCAGCTTGAACTTCATTTTTTGATTTGGCTGAGATGGCGGCTGAGTATGTATTCGTCATTTTGAGACCAACCACTTTGAAGCTCGTCAATCATCAAGGTACGCGCTCGAGTCGTCAAAAGTGATAAACCTGGATGAAAGGCCGTGGAGTAACCCTCACCGGCGAGGCGTGCTCTAAAGTCGTCTGACATTGACGCCATATCGCGGATGAGGTCATCTCTTTGATAAAAGTTGATATCAGCGATAACTTGTTCAAAGAGGTAACTTCCCAGTTTGGGATTTCGAGCAACAAGGCTGATTAGAAATTTACCTGCCTTTTCATGTTGGTCGCCATTAACTTCTCCCACAATTAATCGGGTGAGATATTCAAGGGCGATAGCATCAACACTATTTTTCGACTTCGGAACTTGCGCTCGACTGATAATGGCGGTGGAGTCACGTATGTCCATGCGAAAATACATGTACCAGCATTCGGATTTATCCGTAAGCAGTGCCCGAATCGGACGTTTGAGCATGGACAGGACTTGTGCGGCTCTGCGATCACCAAACATGCGACTTTTAGCTTTGGTGTCTATCATTTGCTCTGGTTTGAGATCTGGTGATTCAGCTGAGTTCATTTCCTCGGCTTGGGCATCTATGCTTGCACGTTGTGTTTGTTGAACGATGTAGAGCCCAGCTATCGTGATGATACTCACAATCAAACCAGCCGATGCGAAAATTAGAAGACGATTTTTGGGTTTCGCTTTCGGTACCGTGCTCTTGTTGGGATCGAAGTCAGCCCCGGCATAAGAGCCCACGCCACCGTTTTGCGCAGAGGCCCTGCCGTATCCATAGCTTTCGAAATCTTCATTCTCGTCAAACTCTTGTGCTTGGCCGCGGCGGCCTCCCAGGGGCATACCCACGGGTGTGCGTGCACTTGGTTCAACACCTGGCTGAGGCGTAAGAATACTGGTGAGTGCCTGCGTAGCGGCCAAACGCACCATGCCTTCACGAGCAGTGGAAAGAGCAACGAGGGCTTCGGGCGATGAGTGGTCGTCAATCCCAAACAACACAAATGAAACGAGTCTTCTTACCTCGCCATGAGGGTGGTTCTTGAGTTTGTGAATCGTTGATTCAACGGTTTCTGTGTTTGCATTACCCAAGCTACGGACTGCTTCGGAAATAATCGTTTCGCTTTTATCTTCTAGAAGGGTGATCAATGCGGGAGCAGCCTGACTTCTAAAGCGGCCATTGGGGCCTCCAAGTCTACCTAGGATGCGTGCACCAAGATGGCGTTCTTCAGTGGTGTCACATTGAGTCAGAGTGATTGCTTGGTTAAACACTTGCTCGTCGTCACGCCGTTGTAAAAGCGCGATGGATTGTTCGGCCGCAATGAAGTTCTTTGAATTGAGGGCTTGGTCAACGAGTTCATCTGTCGAGCGAGAATCATCCCAGTGGCAGACGGCCAAGGCTTGGGCCATAAGCTCGGGTTGACCATCCCATCGCCAATTCGCATCCCAGAGGTATTCGTAAAGCGCGGGATCTTTGAGTTCAAGAGCAGCTTCGACAGTTTCCTCGAGGATAACCTCGTTTTTGAGTAATTCACGTAATGTATCCCGAACGTCTTTGTCTTGCTTACGGGCCAGTAAAACGATCGGCGGAGTTGTGGTGGTGCTGGGATCTTGTTGCGCTAGGCGTTTGGCAGCCAACGCTTGGACTTCCATATTCTGGCTAAATGCGAGTTGGCGAAGGTGATGAAGTCCCCAGAGTCTCGCATCACCATGATCTTCGCGGCTCAGTCCAATCAGAGCCCGGGTGGCGGGAATTGAATCCAGGCTGGCTAAGCGCTTGGCGACGGCTTGTCGAACACGGGCAGACTCGTGGCTGGCGAGGGCAATAAAGTGCTTCTCCATCCCTTGCGGTTCTTGACGTGTTAGAATCTCGAGCGCTTTGAGAACTAGATTTTCTTTGCCTTGCTCCAGCGTTTCGATGAGGCAGACAAGGCCCGCACGGGCATCGGGATGTTCTGGAGGAATGTAAGCCAACGCCTCAATGGCGAGCTCTTGAATCTCGCTGTTTTCCTCACTAAGATAATCCTCAACTATTTCAGTTACATGTAGGGGTTCGCAAGAGCTAAGCCCTCGTAGAACCTCACCACGAGAGATGGCGTGTTTGGACAAACGGGCTCGTTGAAGAATCTGAGCTACTCTTTCAAGCGAGCTCTCTGTCTCTTCGGTCGGTTCATCATTTTGAGGTTCTTCTGTCATGAGCCGTCTCTTCGTAAAGCAGCATCGACGATATTACGTAAGACTTGACCCAGTGGTTAACGCATTGTCCAGACAGGCCAAGGTTGGAATCAGCGCCTGTTTCTAGAGGCTTTTTTCTTACCCTTACGCTTTTTATTACGACTGCGCCCTTCGTTGACACTATCGAGCATGTTCTCGATTTGTTCGACTGCTCCCTCAATACGTTCTTGGCGCTTCTGTGCTTGCTTGATTTCGCGCTTCATGAGGTCAAGTTGCCCGAAAATCGCTCTAAGGCCGTCATCTGACAGATTGGAAATGGCGCTTTTCTCAAACATTTCCTCTTCTTGTTGGCTAGGCGGAACCAGAGGATCACGAACTTCCTCTTCTTCAGGTGTTTTACCCTGAAAGTGATCTGTCAGACCTTTCGGGACCCTCAGTTTACTCTTCTTGGAGTCTTCGACGGCCACTTCTTCGGGACTTTCTGCCGTTCCAAAGCGTTTGTCATAAATATCATAGGTCACCAAGACCAACATGGCCAAGATCCCCACTCCGAGGACAGAGACTCCAAAACCAATCAAAAATGTCTTGGCAGTCATGGGTCCGCGGTTGCGGCCATTTTTTCCATTCTGCCAATCTTGTTGATTGATGTAGTCACGTTTGGGTTTGGGACCGGGTGGCGCCGCCTCTCGCGCTGGAGCTTGTGCTTGTCGTCTCTCGGGCTTTTGGCGCCTTTGCCTGCTTCTGGGCTCTTTGGGTGCACCCATTTCTTGCATGGCAAGCTTTTTAAGCCGGTTGCGTTCAGCGCGTGCCCTGGCTCGGGCTCGGGCGTCTTCTTCTTCGTTTGAGCGTTGTCGTGGCTCGGGTGCGGCTCGGCTTTCTTCTTCGTCGTACTCATCGTCGCCGCCGATATGAACCTCGGGGCCTTTGAGTAGAATCCCAGACTCTTCTGGGTCCTCATCTTCGATATCCTCGATGTCGTCCGCTGATTGTCCGGGAGGAGAGAGGTCCTCAAGACTATCTAGGTCGTCCAGATCATCAAGGTCATCGAGATCGTCGAGATCGTCTAAATCATCAACGGGATCAAGGTTATCCATTGATTCGTCGATTCCGTAATCGTCATCTTGCAGTTCTTCGCCCGCCATACTTAAAGGGTCGTAGATCAGAGGGGGTCTGTAAAGTTTTTTCCATAATTTTCAGTAGCTTTGAAAGTTCTACTGGTTTTTGGGACAGAACTTCGCGTGGATCCGTATTTCGAAACCCAGTGATTTGGGAATGAAATCCTCCCGTGCTATGACGGAGCGTGTCATTTTCTTGAGAAATGATAAAAACATCAATTGTTTTCAAGGTTTTGGAAATATGGAGTTATTTGTTGAGGAAAGCCGGCGCGAGACGAGTTCTTTGGCTTTGGTAAGACCAAATACAATAGGCTCTTCTTGAATCGGGTGTTTCATTGAGGATAAAACCTGGGTTCCAAGACGTTTTTAATTAAGTGAGGTTACTGCTGATATGCCTGTAGATACAATTCCCGCACGATTCATGGAGCAGGGTCGAATTCGCCCTGACTCTCCTGCTTATTACATTCGCCAAAGTGGGAGTTGGCGCCCAACAACCTGGCGCGATTATGTTGGTGAGGTACGAACCGCGACACGAGCGCTTCTATCGCTTGGAATAGGTGACGGAGAGACCGTTTGCATTTTGGGATTCAACCGTCCTGAGTGGGTCATCATGGATATCGCAAACATGGCGGTGGGCGGTGCTCCAGCGGGTATTTATACCACCTGCTCTGCAGAGGAAGTTCAGTATATCCTCCATCATGCCGAAGCGCCGGTTGTTCTGCTTGAAGACGAAGGTCAGTGGGAAAAGGTTAAGTCGGAACGTGCGAATTTACCTAAGTTAAAGCACGTGGTGATGATGAAGGACGCGCCAGCAATCGACGATGAGTTGGTGATGAGCTGGGACGAGTTCATGGCACGTGCAGAAGGCACGAAAGACGAAGAAGTCGATCTTCATATTGCGAAACTTGAAGAAGACAAAACGGCTACGCTTATTTACACGTCCGGCACGACGGGTCCGCCAAAAGGCGTGATGCTGACGCATAAAAACCTAGCGTGGACGTCTCAAATCGCTCAAGGGCTTGTTTCCCTGCGCGCGCACGACTGTAGCCTCAGTTATCTGCCGCTCTCACATATTGCAGAGCAGATGTTCTCGATTCACGGACCGATTACGGCGGGTGCCTCAGTTTATTTTGCTGAGTCGATCGAGGCCGTTCCCGAAAACGTAAAAGAAGTTCAGCCTACCGTGTTTTTCGGTGTACCGAGAATCTGGGAGAAGTTTCACGCAGGTGTAACTGGTAAGCTTGAATTGGCAACAGGAACAAAAGCAAAGCTTGTAACTTGGGCACGTGGTGTGGCCACGCGCGCTAATACCGAACGCAACGCAGGACGAACGCCCAGTGGTGTTTTAGGCCTCCAGTACGCTCTTGCTCAGAAAATTATTTTTTCGAAGCTTAAGCCTGCTTTGGGACTTGGAAGAGCCCGCGTTTGTGTCAGCGGTGCTGCTCCAATTTCACAGGAAATTTTAGAGTTTTTCGCGAGTCTCGACATTATTGTGCATGAGGTCTACGGACAGTCAGAAGGTACCGGACCCACGAGCTTTAATGTTCCAGGACGGACACGTTATGGCACAGTTGGCCCAGTTTTACCGGGCGCTGAAGTACGCATCGCTGAAGATGGAGAAATCTGTTTGAAGGGCCCCAATGTTTTTGCGGGCTACTACAAGGACGATGATAATACAGCGGCTACGCTCATTGATGGCTGGTTGCACTCGGGTGACCTCGGTGCTTTCGATGCCGACGGCTACCTCAACATTACCGGTCGTAAGAAAGACATCATTATCACTGCCGGTGGTAAGAACATTACGCCTAAGAACATTGAGTCTTCGTTGAAGAATATTGATGTTGTTGGCGAAGCCGTTCTAATTGGCGATCGCCGGAAGTTTATCAGTGCTCTTCTGAGCATCGATCCCGATGCGCTTGATAAATGGTGTGCAGACAACGGTGTGCCGGTAGATGGTGCCCTCGAGAACTCTCAGTTGCGCAGTCACCTGCAGGCAGGTGTCGACAAGACCAATGAGAAGTTCGCCAGGGTTGAGCATGTGCGTAAGTTCACGGTTCTTAAGCGACCTTTGAGTATCGAAGAGGGTGAACTCACCCCAACTCTCAAAGTAAAGCGCAACGCCGTAAATGAGAGCTTTGCCAGTGAAATTGAGGCAATGTACGTGGACTGATTGTCTCGTAGAAACAGAATGATAGCCGGCCCGAGACCTTAATCGTCTTGGGCCGGCTTTTTTTTGGCCTTAGTAGCCACCTGCTAAACCAAAGTGGCTTTGAGCCCCGGTGAGGGATCACGTGTCAGAGAAATCTAGGAAGAAGTCGGTACACCGCTCAAAAAATCTATGATTTCTCGCTATTTCCGGGTGCGAGCACCGCCATGGAGCGATAGAGTATTTACCTGCGTACTCGAATTGGAGATTGTTCGATGTTTTTACGATTCTCGCTCGTCGTAACGATTGTTGTCTCATTGGTCGGCTGTGGAACGAATCGGGTAACCCCTGGTTCCGACACGACTGGTGATGAACCCACCGGCACCGAGGTGGTGAACCTTGAAGGTGTTGTGGTGGAGACCTTCCTCGCTGATGCAACCATTCACGCGGGCGAACCAGCTCAGGTGACTTGTATCGTCAGCCGTGATCGTGAGCAGCTTACAGACATCCCAATTGCGGTGGTCGTTTCACCCATGGTGGAAAGTATAACGGTAAGCGGCGTGTCGGCTTCGTTTACCCCAACTCAAGCGGGTGAGTTTTCGGTTCAATGTATGACCGCGGGGCGTGAAGTCGCCGATAGCCAGGGGGCAACACTCACGGTAACACCAGCGGACATCGTTCGTATCGAGACCAGTGTTTCGGATAACACTCTGGTGTCCGGTGTACCTGGGGCAGTGGGCTGTGTTGCTCATGATGAGTACGATAATGAGATTATTGATATTGCTGCTCTTGAAAACGGGAATTTACTTAACCTCGACCACGCAGTTGAGTTGATTATTGAGCCTCCATTGGGCCTTGATTTCGTCGTGCGAGGTACGCTGGTCGGGGAATACGACATTGCTTGCCGATTTGGCGAGGTCGTTGACCCAACTCCTGAGACCATTGTCGTCCGAGCAGGCTTGCCTGCGTTCTCTCACACGACGCTTTCTACAGGCGAGGCCTTGCCTACAGATCCGGTTGCTGTGAGCTGCGAGGTCACAGACACCTACGGAAACCTTTTGGAAGGTTATGACACAGTCGTTTCTGTGCTCGCGGCCGATGGAACCACGGCTTCTCAAAATGGAGCTTTGGTAACGGATCATAATGTGAGCGCGGTTATTACGGGCGACTACTATGTCTTTTGTTCTGTGCCCGGTTATTTCGCTGGTGATGAGAGTCCGTCCATCGTGAAAATCAAAGGGGGCTTACCCTTTAGCTGGAACGTCGATTTACTTGATTACGACTGTTTCATGCAGGGGCTTGAGTTACCGATTGAGGTCACTGTGTTGGATCGCTGGGGTAACCTGATTGCCGAGCCTATTTTGGATGTCTCCGTTACACCTTCTTCAGGTGTGGTTGGAACCTTGGATGGCGGACTTATTTTTAACGAAGAAGGTGATTACGACATCACTGTGGGCTTACAGGGAGATCTCGACCCGTTCGCTTTGATCTCGCCATTTTACGCGAATATCAGAGTCGACTCGACCCCGCCGGAAGTTGCGATAACTTCTCCTGTTCGGGGAGCTATGCTTGTTGAAGGCAGTGAAGAAGATACATTGGTCACGATTACTGGCACGGTCACGGATAGCCTAAGTAAGCTGGAGGAAGTGCGAATTGATGGCCGTAAGCTCGATGTTTCGGGCACGTCATTAACTGAAGCTTTCGAAGCTGAACACTCCAGTCGGTGGGGCTTGAGCGTGTTTGAAACATCGGCAACCGATGCCTGCGGTAACAAGAAGGTTGCTCAGCAGTCTTTTCTACGAAGTCCAAATTACGCAGCGGCCTCCACAGAAGCTGACTCAGAAGCCATCGTGCTCGATGGTATGATTGTTCGCTTGAATCAAATGGCCATCGACGATGAGTATCGCCAGGACGTGGATGATTTAGCGACTTTAGTGCAGACGATATTTGGTGATTTTACTCTGGATTCAGCACTGCCCGGCACCTTGGTTTTTTCGCCTGAAAATGCGAATGACGGCAGCGACCAATTACAAACAGCCACTTATACCTGCTCTGGGGAGACGGTGACACAAGAGGTGACCGGTTTCTGGGTTAAGAAAATTGGTGCCCTCCAGCATGGTGATCCCACATTAGAACACTTGACGGCTGTTGAAGATGCCCTGGGTTTTGGCTTCTCAATGGAGAGCTTGGTTTTGCCGCTTGAAATCCATGCGTCGCTGGATATGGGATGTGGTGGCCAAATCGTCGAGACGATTACCGGTGAAGTAAGAATCGGTTTCATTGGTGCTGATGGTGAGGGCTCGATTGGTTTTGACGGAGCGGCTCCTACAGTGTCGGTTTGTGAAACGTGCTTGGCTATCGATTTCAACAATGTCGTTTTTGATTTCAATTGGGGCTCACTGAGTTTCATGGATGAGATGATTAACGAGCTACTCACTAATTTGGCGACAGCAGTGGAAGATCCGGTCGAAGCGCTTCTCGGGGCTCAAATACGGGCTCTCGTACCGGACTTGCTTGGGAGTGTGCTCGGTGGCCTAAGCTTGGGAACCGGATTTGATATTCCCGAACCGATTGGGATGACACTCAACATCTATAGCGGGATGAGTGGTGCAGATTTTTCTGGCCCGGCCGGTGCAGGATACGGGACCCTTGGGCTTTACACCCAGGTTTATCCATCGGAAAGAGGCGATGGGATTCCGGCAACTTCATTGGGTGCCATTGTCCGTTCGAATGAGGCGCCTGCTTTTGGTCCGAATTATCCGGTTGGCGTGGGTTTATCTGACAATACGTTGAATCAAATCATGTGGTCTATTTGGTACGGAGGCGCTTTTGAGATTCCTGATATTGTAGGCCTGGTCCCGACTGCAAACATCAATGGAGTTGAACTCGGAATGTCGGCAGGGTTGCCGCCCGTTGTGATGCCTGGGCGAAACGGCAACGATATTGAAATCGGCATAGGGGATATGGAGCTTACGGCCAGCCTTAATCTAGCCGATGCACTTGGAGTGGAAACACCAGCGGCCCAGGAAATCGATGTACGCCTTTATCTATCGGCGGTCATGGGTGCTTCATTTGATTATGATCCGGTCAACCATGCCATTCAGATTAGCATCGACGGTGATCCCACCATTGCGGTTGAGGTGGTTGAGATTTCTCAGTCTGCTTACCAAGCAGAGATCAGTCAGTTGATGTCCAGTATTATGGCACTGGTGATACCTGAATTACTGGAGAGCGTTCTCTCGTCCTTTCCGATTCCTGAGTTTGACTTAGGAGGATTGGCAGGACTCGATAGCAACGCCAGCTGGACAATTGGTGATGTGACCATCGCCCGTAAAAACGATTACATTCGGATGACAGGGAGCCTGCAATGAGAGTATCCAAATTGTATCACTGGGTAGGGTTGCTGGTCCTCTTGGCGCTGAGTGCTTGTGGAAGTGAGACCACACCGGGGCAAATTGCGACAAACTGTGAAGATGCCAGTGAATGCGCGGAGGGGGAAAACTGTGTCGAAGGCGATTGCGTCTCTCCCGAGCCGGAGCCCGAACCAGACCCCGAGCCGGACCCTGAACCAGACCCTGAACCAGACCCCGAGCCAGACCCCGAGCCAGAGCCAGAGCCTGACATCGAGCCCGAACCAGTGAACCCGGGACCGACGATTACGTTCTTAGCACCTGAGGCTTATGCTCAGGTGGACGGTGACGTCTCTGTCTCGGTGACCATCGAGGATGCAGACGGTGTTGATCCTGCAAGCGTAACTTTAGAAGCTGAAAATATTGCCGCCGGAACGATTACCAGCAATGAGGATGGGACATGGAGCGGTACCGTAAGCGTGGCTTCCGTGGGGGCAGGCATGACCTTCCCGATGATACGCGTCGTCGCCACAGATCTTGCCGGTAACACATCCCAAGGCGGGGTGCGTGTTGCGGTGGACAAGCGCTATACCATTAGCACTGCTTTAACCTCGTCTAACTTGGTGGCTGGCGGCTCTTTGAATGTTGTTTGCTCGGTTGCACTCTCGGGCCAAACCGTCTCCGATGTGCCGGTCATGGTGGAAGTCTTTCCCGCCGTCGTCGATATGACCGTAAATGATAACGGGGCAACCTTAACGCCAACTTCCGCTGGTTACTACCAGGCTCGATGTGCAACGGCCGACGGTGTGGTTCTCGATGGCGATGGTGCTTGGTTTACTGTTGCCCCCTCAGGTGCAGCCCAAGTTGAAACTGTTCCTGAGGTGACGCAAACCTCTGCTGGTGAGAGAGCGTATGTTGCTTGTGATGCTTTCGATTCTTACGGTAACCCTGTTTTACAACCCGATGGTCTGGGCCTAAACGTTAGCGAGGGTGTGGAAATCACAGATGTGGGAGGCGGGCGTTTCAGCCTCATCGCTACTTTCGTGGGGTCATACACCGTTGCGTGCACGCTGGATGCCTTGGTTGATGCAACCGCTGAAACGATAACTGTAGGGGCGGGTCCACCGGCCTACACCGAAACAACACTATCAAGCAGCGATACAACTCCGACGTCAGTTGTCGATGTTGGCTGTAGTATGACAGACGCTTTCGGCAACCCCGTTACGGGTTTCGATACTTATTTTGAAGTAACGCCTGCCAATGGATCTTTGCCTGCGAGCTATGGTGTTTCTCAAAATACTACAGGGTTCTCTGCCACGGGTGCGGGCTACCTATATGTTGTTTGCGGTGTGATTGGTTACGATGCCGAAGATGAAAATCCGCCCTTGGTAACAGTCCATCCAGGTTTACCTTATGTGTGGGCGTCCAGCCTTCTTGAGCAGGATTGTTATTGGCAGGGGAGAAGCTTCCCGTTCACCGCTTCTGTTTATGACTTTTGGGGCAATGAAGTTGTCGATGCCGATATCCAGGTAACGTCTACGCCTGCGGGTGCTGTGACTGAAACGTCACCTGGGGTGTTCGAAGTGGCAAGCGAGGGCGATTTTGACACGGTTGTTTCAGTAGCAGGTCCATTGCACCCGGATTCAACAATTCAACCAAGTTACTCATCCATTCGCGTAGATTCCACTCCGCCAACCGTCGTGTTCAGTAGCCCAACGCGCGCTGAGATGCTCATGATTGGCTCAACGTCCGATCTCAATGTGAACGTGACCGGAACGATTGTAGATTCAGTGAGCGAGCTCACGGTGGCCACAGTGAATGGAACATCGCTTGCGCCAGATGGTACACAGACTAACCTGGCTATCGATGTGAGTCAGTCCTCGCGCTGGGGGCTGAACGTGGTCACAGCCACAGCTGAGGATAGCTGCGGTAACTATGCGGTCGTAGCTCAATCTTTTACAAGAAGCGGTCAATATTTCCCGGCTGTTACAGGCGCTGTTTCTTCGGCTCGAGTAAGCCAGGGGATGGTCGCAAGGCTAAATCAAGCCGTGATGGATGATGGTAACCGCAGCGATATCGATGACGTAGCATCTCTAGCTCAGGCGGTGGTTCAAAATATTGATTTGAATGCCGCTATTCCAGGAACGCTTGCGGTCGACCCAGATAGCAATGGCGACGGGAATATTGATTCGACGAGCTATAACTGCGTTTTTTGGACAGAGACGAATCAAAGAACCGGCTATAAGATTACCAAGAACGGTATATTTAGTTATACCTCGCCTGTTATCGATTATATTGTGGCTGAAGACGGTGGAGTCGCCCTGAGCATGGGGATGAATAATCTTAACCTCCCGCTTAAGGTTCATGGGCATTTGGATACTGGATGCTTGGGTGAGACGGGGCTCAATATCTATGGTGATGTTGAAGCAAGCTCTGTGAGTATAGCGGGCTCCATTGATATTTCTCTTTCAGGAACCTCTCCAAACGTATCGATTTGCAACAGCTGCTTAGCCGTAGATATCAGCGGCCTCTATATCGACATGGATTTTGGAGCGCTGGATTTCATCGATTTTCTGGTGAACCCCATTGTGAATGCCATTGTGGGTATCTTTGAGAGTCAAATTGAAGATGAGCTTTCCAGTGCGGTGCGCGAGCAAGTGGCACCGCTTTTACAAGACTTCTTATCGGGTTTTGAAGTGGCTACGGCAATCGATATACCGGCGCCGGTCAACATCTCACTGAACCTTTCTTCTGCGTTGGATATGCTCGGTTTCAGCGGGCCAGCTGGCTCTGGCTACGGTGATTTGGGGCTTTATACTCAGGTTTATCCATCATCGCGGGGCGCGACCATTCCTTGGGATAGCAGAGGCTCGGTTCGTAAGAACGGTAGCACCCCAGCATTTAGCAGCTCGTCGTACGCATTTGGAGTGGGCTTAAAAGATGATCTCATCAACCAAGTGCTTTGGGGAATGTGGTATGGCGGCGGTTTGAATATTTCGGATTTGAGCTCACTCCTGGACGATGGCAGTGAAGCGACTTGCGCCGATACTGACAATGGAGCCACTGACCCTTACGGTGATGGCTGTGCGGAGTATGCGGCTTCCCCTTCTTGGTGTGGAAATTATGACGATGGTGATTTTACCTCAGGCACAATGTGTTGTGTCTGCGGCGGAGGTCAAACAAGTGGTGGGGGAGCTTTTGACAATATATCCCTGTCATTCGACGCACTCTCGCCTCCGGTACTGATGCCGGGCGAAGGTGCTAATGAAATTCAAATCGGTCTCGGCGATGTGCTGATTGATGCCGCGGTGAATATCGAGGGCTTCGGAAACATAAATGTCTCACTTTATCTGTCAACCATCATTGGTGGTTTCTTAGATATTGACCCTACGACCAACTCCTTGATCGTCTCTTTAGACGACGACCCTGATATCTGGGTGCAAGTGGTCGATATCGATGAGCCATCCTTCCAAGGACCGATGAGTGACCTCTTTACCGAGGTTCTCAGGCTGGTTGTTCCTCAGCTTTTAAGCGCTGCAGTAGGTTCGATTCCGTTGCCGGAATTTGATGTTGGCGGTTTGGCTGGTTTGCCACAAAGCGAGGTATGGGGCTTAACGAATGGGTCTCTCGACCGTACTGGGAGTTATTACCGAATGACTGGCTCGTTGCAGTAAAATGGCCGGGCACGCAGAGTACACCCGAAGGAATCAGCTTTGAGTTTAAGCTGATTTGAGACCGGCAAATGACTCAACATCGATCTCTGCGGAACAAGCTGCACAACGGGTATCGATTCTGTCTTCGTCTAAATACTCACCGATGGATACCGAGCTTCTCTCGTACCAGCAGCTGGCGCAGATTTTTCGTTGTTGAAAAACAAAGCGGTTTGAACACTGGTGAGCTTGGCAATTGGCAAGTTTCACCTCGGCAGCGCATGAAGGGCAATCAACCTTTTGAATCTCAAGGCCAACGTATTCTTTTTTAATCTGACTGTAATCAGGCTGTGAGGTCTCGGCCGGCTTGATGCTGGCAACTTTATCAAGAACCGCCTGGCGTGGCTCAGAATCAGCTTCCTTCTTAGGGGCTTCTATGGGTGCCTTATTGATGAGCGGTTGTTTTTTCTTCTTAACGGTAACGGGTGCTTTTTCAGCCTTTGGCTCCGCTGCCGCTTTTTCTTCAACCGGCGCTTTTTCGGCCTTTGGTTTTGCTACTGCTTTTTTCTTCGCCGGCGCTTTTTCCGCCTTTGGCTTCGCTACTGCTTTTTTCTTCGCCGGTACTTTTTCAGTTTTTGGCTTGGCTACTGCCTTTTTCTTCGCCGGTGCTTTTTCAGCCTTCGGCTTCGCTGCTGCTTTTTTCTTCGCCGGTGCTTTTTCAGCCTTCGGCTTGGCTGCCGCTTTTTTCTTCGCCGGTGCTTTTTCAGCTTTTGGCTTGGCCGCTGCTTTTTTCTTCGCCGGTGCTTTTTCAGCCTTTGGCTTTGTCGCTGCTTTTTTCTTCGCAGGCGCTTTTTCAGCCTTTGGCTTTGCCGCTGCTTTTTTCTTTGCAGGACCTGTTAACGCTTCAACAAAACCAGCTTTGCTGCGCCCTTTGGCTTCAATGTCCAGGCTGGCGCAAGAAGCTTTGAGAGTGGCAAGCGGCAACGCCTGCAGCAGCTCACCAATAGCAACTTTGCGAGTCTTGGCGATAGACGCAACTACGTCGTCTTTTTTGCGTCGGTTCTCCAGCTGAATTTCAAACTTATCAGCAACGAAGATCAGATCTTTAACTTTCAGCGTCTCTAGGACTGCGCGCTTACTTGCCATGTTTTGGTAACTCCAGGTGGCCGGATGGCGGGGACATCTTAATGTCGTACTAACGCTCGATTCAGCGTAAATCAAGCGACCATCGATTAAAATTCAATAACTTAGGCTTCTGGATCGCCACCAAAAGAACCTAAATCCTTTCTTGGGGCTTGTTTTTGTATCGGACCCATGTGTTACACCCTCATTCTAGATGTTGTGCTTGAGAGGACTGAGATGGCTAAAAAAGCTGTAGCGTACGATGAAAAGGCAATCCAAACCCTTGATGCTTTGCAGCATATCCGCCTGCGAACGGGTATGTACATCGGTCGAATCGGCGATGGTAGCCACCCGTTAGATGGCGTTTACGTTATGCTGAAGGAAGTTGTCGATAACTCCATCGATGAATTCATTATGGGCGAGGGTAAGACCGTCGAGATTTCTTTAGATGAGGAAACCGTCTCCGTTCGTGATTACGGCCGAGGTATTCCTTTGGGCAAGGTTGTCGATTGCGTAAGCCAGATCAACACCGGCGGTAAGTACAACGATGACGTTTTTCAGTTCTCCGTAGGCCTTAATGGCGTGGGTACCAAAGCGGTTAACGCACTTTCAAGTCTGTTTGAAGTCGTGAGCTACCGTGACGGCCAATACATGCGGGCCGAGTTTTCCCAAGGAAAGCTTAAGTCGAAGAAAAAAGGGAAGCAGAGCACCGAAGACAACGGGACATTCATTCGATTTACCCCAGACCGAGAGATCTTCAAAAAATACAATTGGAATACAGATTTCATTGAGCGCCGACTGCAATATTACGCATTCTTAAATGCAGGCCTTGCGCTGAAGTACAATGGCAAGACGTTCAAGAGTCGAGCTGGTTTACAAGATTTACTGGGCTACGAGCTCGGTGAAACGGTTCCACTTTACGATATCGTTCGGCATAAGGGCGAGCGCATTGAGTTCGCATTCACACATACCGGTAATTACGGTGAAAACTATTTTAGTTTCGTCAATGGCCAGTACACCAACGACGGTGGCACACACCAGAGCGCCTTTCGCGAGGGCGTGCTTAAGGGCGTGAATGAGTTTGCGGGCAAGAGTTTCTCAGGCGAAGATGTTCGTGAGGGTATGCTGGGAGCCGTGGCGATTAAGCTTCAAGATCCCGTTTTCGAAAGCCAGACTAAGAACAAACTTGGTTCTACTGATGTGCGCTCTTGGGTGGTCCCACTGGTGAAGGAAGAAGTTGTTCGTTGGCTTCACCAGAACGAAGAGATTGCCAATCAGCTTGTTGAAAAGATTAAGCAGAACGAAAAGCTACGAAAAGAGTTGGCGTCGGTAAAGAAGCAGGCCAAAGAGCGGGCTAAGAAAGTCGCGATTCGAATCCCGAAATTGACCGATTGCAAGCAGCACTACAACGTCACAAAAGACAAGCGGCGCAGTGAAACCATGATCTTCCTTACAGAGGGTGACTCTGCAGGTGGTGCAATGGTGCAGTCGCGTGACGTATACACGCAGGCTATTTTTGCGCTCAAGGGTAAGCCCTTGAACTGTTATGGACTCAAGCGTGATGCCATCTACAAGAACGCAGAGCTTTATAATATTATGCGTGCACTTGGAGTTGAAGACGGCCTGGACGGGCTGCGATACAACAAGGTTGTTATTGCAACCGATGCCGATGTTGATGGGATGCACATTCGCAATCTACTCCTCACTTATTTTCTTCGCTATTTTGAAGAGTTGGTGACTCACGGTCATGTCTATATTCTTGAAACGCCTCTCTTTCGAGTGCGTAACAAGAAAGAGACCAACTACTGTTACAGCGAAGCAGAGCGCGATGAAGTGATTGAGCGGATCTCCTCTCCTGAAATCACACGGTTTAAGGGACTTGGTGAGATTAGCCCTGGAGAATTCAAGCAATTCATCTCTGGTGATATGCGATTGGTTCCAGTTGCCGTCCATAACTTGAGCGAAATCAATCAAACACTTGATTTCTATATGGGCAAGAACACTCCGGCGCGCCGTGACTTTATTGTAGAAAACCTCATTACGGATTTGGTGTAGTCATGAGTTATCTCGAACCCATCATGCAACAGAATTTCTTGGAGTACGCGAGCTACGTTGTTGTAGACCGTGCAATTCCCGATGTTCGTGACGGCTGTAAACCCGTCCAGCGACGTATTTTGCACACGTTATTCACGATGGATGACGGAAAGTTTCATAAGGTAGCCAATGTTATTGGTGAATCCATGAAGCTTCACCCACACGGGGATGCATCGATTGCGAATGCCCTGGTTGTGCTGGCAAACAAAGATTATTTCATCGAAAAGCAGGGTAACTTTGGTAACGTCATTACAGGGCACTCGGCGGCCGCCTCTCGATATATCGAATGCCGGCTAACACCTCTGGCACGTGAAACAGTCTTCAATAAAGCACTCACGACCTGGGAAAAAAGCTACGACGGTCGTCGGCAAGAGCCAATATTCTTACCCGCTAAGCTTCCGATTGTTTTGATGCTGGGTATTGAAGGTATCGCCGTTGGTATGGCGACCAAGGTCTTGCCACACAACTTTTGTGAACTACTTCGTGGTCAAATTAAGATTCTTCAAGGTAAGCCATTTCGCATTCTGCCCGATTTTCAACACGGCGGAATTGTGGATGTTAGTGAATACGACTTAGGCCGCGGCAAAGTACGGGTTCGAGCAAAGCTTGAATCTGATGGTGAGAAGCGAATTTTCATTCGAGAAATTCCTTATTCGACCACCACCGAGAGTTTGATTGCGTCAATCGAATCGGCTGCGCAGAAAAACAAAGTTAAAATCTCGAGCATCAACGATTTCACTACGGATAAGGTAGAGATTGAGCTTATTTTATCTCGCGGTGTTTATGCTGACGATGTGATTCAGCAGCTCTACGCCTACACCGATTGTGAAGTTTCCATCACATCGAATATCATTGCCATTGAGGACCGCCGCCCTGTTGTTTGGAGCGTGAACGACCTCTTGCGATACCTCACGGCACAGCTTCGAGAGCAAATTAAGGCTGAGCTGAATTACGAACTCAGTAAATTAGCAGACAAGCATCACTGGATGACGCTTGAGCAGATCTTCATTGAGAACAAGGTTTATAAGGCCTTAGAGCGAGTGAAGTCTGAAAAGGGTTTAAAGGATGCCGTTTATAAAGGCATGGCTCCTTTTGCGAAGAAATTTGTTCGTCCTATTGACGACGATGATGTGAAGCGCTTACTCGCGTTGCCAATCCGCAGAATCTCTGCATTTGATATTGAGAAGCATCGCAAAGATGTTGGTGATGTTTTAGCTGCCATCAAAGCTTTGAAAACAAAACTGCGCAACCTAACCAAAACCACGATTACCTACCTCGAAGATATCCTGGCTCGTTATGGTAAGCAGTATAAGCGCCGCACCAAAGTCGAAGGTTTTGAGACGGTCGATAAGCGCGCGGTTGCAAGCCAAAACATTAAGCTGAATTACGATAAGAAATCGGGATTCTTTGGTTCAAGTGTTAAGGGCAAAGACCTTCAGCTTACCGTGAGCGAGTACGATGTGGTTCTTGTTATATGCGCGGACGGCACTTACAGCATTATGACTCCGCAAGAGAAAGTCCTGCTTTCTGCGAAGATTCTATATTGTGAAGTTTTCGACCCAGAAGAGGGTGTTCATTTCACGGTGGTATACCGCGATGCGAAGAAGATAGCTTACGCGAAGCGCATTCATATCCACAAGTTCATCCGCAATAAGCAATACAGACTGGTTAAAGATGCCAAGGGCCGCTTAGATGTTCTCTTGGAGGGTGACCGAAAAGAAACAGTAGACCTCACATTCACTCCAGCAGCGCGTCAGCGCGTGAAGGGTGCGAAGTTTAAGCTGAGCGAGCTTGAAATGACTGCGGTCACAGCGCGCGGTATACGGTTGGCTCCGAAGCCAGTTTCCAAGATTTCTGTTGTTAAAAGAAAGTCAGCGAAGAGCTAGCCAGCTCCGCCCATTAATTCATAATTGGCGTCATAGGTCTCTTTGAGTTTTTCTGAGAGAGTCTCAATTTGCTCCTGGTTCAGTCCAAGAATTTTACAACCAACATGTGTATCGGCTTCAAGGGGGCGAACCGTTTCGCCAATGGATAAACCTAATTTATAGGCCAGAGAATCGGCGACCGCGATGACGCAGATAAGAGCTCGCGCGCTTTGAGGGGCTTCTTCCAGCTCGTCAAGGCGATGATGGTAGCGAACGGATTCTACGAGTGTGTCGGCAAGCTGCCACTTACCCATGAGAACCCCGCCAACATCAGCATGGTCAAAACCGTATGCTTCACGCTCGACTTCATGGTGAGGGCGGTTGTTAGCATTCGCTTCAAGTAAGAGATCCGAGTAGTCGGGATTGTGATTCACGAGAATCGTTTTTCCGACGTCGTGAAGGAGACCAGCCACAAATGCTTCATCCGGGTTTGCGACATGAGCTTCCGCGGCGACGAGTTGCGCCCCAAACGCTGCCGCCAAACTGTGATTCCACATCTGTTGTTCAAAGCTATCGAACTCTTTGAAGAGCGATTGTGTCGAAAGAGATATGACAAGGTCACGCACCAGTGCGGGCCCTAAGCGAACAATAGCTGCTTGAAGGGTACTCGTGGGGATTCGACCTCTATAAAACGGACTGTTGGCGATTCGAAGGATTCGTCCGAGTAGGGCCTGATCTTGCCCGATAATCTTTGAGAGACTGTCTGCCGTACTTTTGTGATTGGCGACTTCGTCGATTACCCGGCTTGCGACCATAGGAACCACCGGGAGATCAACGGTGTTTTCGACGAGGTTCTGAAGTTCTGAACTGCGTTTTGTTTGTGCTGCCATAGTAGGTACGAGTGTAGAGGGAGCGGCCCTTATGGTCCAGAATCTTTGCTCATCAAATGTGCCCGATCGGCAGGGTTGAACCACTCGGATTAATCCTATGTGTATGATTTTTATAATGATTCCTCGAATTTGCGAGGAATGGGAGACGAACATTGCGATTGGGTGAGAGTAATAAGACGCGTGGCTTTGAATTGACCTTAGTTTTGAGACTATGCTTGACGTGGGCGCTGCGCTTGCAGGGCTTAAGGGCTTCGTTCAGGCACTTGCTTGGTACGATTTCGTGTAATGGGGACAGAAGGGCCGTTATGGCGCGGATAATGACAGTGGATGACAGCCGATTGGTTCGGTCAATCATCACGGCGTCTCTCGGAGAAGCAGGCTACGAGACTGTGGAAGCCGAGAATGGCAAGCAGGCGATGGAGCTTCTCGCTGAGGCTCCTGTCGATCTCATTTTGCTGGATGTCATGATGCCTGTGATGGACGGGCCTACGATGTTGGCCACCCTACGTGCGGCTGAAAATGAAGTCCCCGTTATTTTACTTACCTCGAAAACCGAAACCTCTGTGATCGCCCGGTGTATGCAGCATAATCTCACCGATTATATCGTAAAGCCCGTAAAGACAGACGAGCTGACGATGAAGGTTGGTAAGGTCTTGGGCGATAATTTCACGCCTGGTGAGAAGGCCGAGGAAGAAGAGACTGCGGTCGTCGACGTCTTATTGGTGGATGACAGCCAAAAGGTCGCCGATAAGTTTGCCAAATTTATGCCTGAACGCATGGAATATAAGAGCTGTGTGAGTTCAGAAGAGGCTATTCAGCTTTGTAACGATTTTAAATTTAAGACAGTTATCATCGATATGATAATTCCCGACGAGGATAGTCTTGAGCTTGCCGGACGTATCAAAACGCTACTGCCCAATGCGCGCTATTTAGCCATGTATCTGCGTAACGTTGCAGATCCTATGAATGAAGCGTTTACCGCTGGTTTTGACGGCTATATTACGAAGCCGTTCCAGGCGTCTCAAATTGAAGACCTCGTTTTGATCAACAGCGATAATCCGGAATCTTTTGACGAGATTCTCATGATTGACGAGAACTTACTTCAAGCCAAACCGGGCCGCGGTAAGGGTGAGTACGAAGAGTACTATTCTCGAATGGCCGAGCTTATTGGTGGAGCGATCGAGCAGCTGGCGTCTGATTGTTTTGACGATGTCACTTTGGATTATACAAATCTCCCTGCCTCGAGCCTGATGACGATGCTGGTTTCGGTTTCCTTGCAATGCTGCTCCGAGCTTGGGTTAGAGGCCCGAATCGTTGGCGGTGATGATGTTAAGGCTGCTATCGAAGCAGAAGATGACGCCGAGGGTGTGCAGGTCTTCGATACGTTGGCCGAGGCTATGGCCAGTGCGGGCTAATCTACCGCGCCGCTCGTTTATAGCGAAAAGAAAGAACTAAAATGTCCGATGAAACTTTAGATATGTCCATCGTCGCTGTTTTGCAGCGCATTAAAAAAGTTGGATTTTTTCCGAATCTGGTGGATGTTTTTGAGGAAGACTCTAAGCGGCTGCTGGGTGTGATCAAGGAAAATATAGAGGCCGGGGAAACGAAGGCTCTTGAGGAGTCCGCCCATTCACTCAAAAGTGCCAGCAGTTCGATCGGTGCAGCTAGAGTTGCAGAAATCGCATCAGACTTAGAGCAGCTTGGTGAGTCTGGGACCGTAGATGGAGGGGCTGAAAAATGGGACGAGCTCAACCAGCGCTTAACGGTTGCTCATAAAGCTTTTCGTGATTTACTCGTCCCGGGTTGATGGCTTAGTGAGCGCTGACGGTTTGGCAATGCTCGGTGAGCTCGCCGCACGTCTCTTTTAAATCATCAATTACCGATTGAACCACATCTAATTTCGTCGATGCAGCTACCAATTGTAGGTCTCGAGCCAGGTTGATAATCTTGGGTGAGCCAATTTCTGCTCCACTGCGCTCCAATGCTTTCCCTTCGGAACTTAGCCCTTTTGCATTACCCGCTTCATAGGCGGCCCCAATGATCTCAATGAAAATTTCAAGTTGCGCAATGAAGATCTCAAGTTGAATCTTTCCCCGTTTTTTGGATGAGTCAAGCAGAGCAGGTTCAAAGCTGGCCTTATCATCGGAGCCCGGTGCTGATGTCCACTTGTGAAGCATTGTTTTGAGAGTATCGGGTCGAACTGGCTTGGACAGGTAATCATCCATGCCCGCTTCCATCGCTTTTTGTTTATCTTCAGCCATAGCCGCTGCGGTGAGCGCGATGATAGGAATCCGGTTATGAGAACCTGCTCGTTCACGTATGGCTTGAGTTGCTTCAAAACCATTCATCTCCGGCATATGACAGTCCATGAGGATAGCACAGTAGAGTCCGGTGAGTTCTTGTTCTAACGCTTCCTGTCCGTTTTCGACGACCACAGACTCGTAGCCGAGTTCTTCTACCATTTCACGGGTGACTTCTTGATTCACAATATTGTCTTCAGCAATTAAAATGCGTTCGATACTTTTTTGAGCCACTTTATTTTCGGCGATGCTATGACGGGTGATCAGCGGGAAATCATTTCCATGCTGCGCACGTAAGGAGTCGAGTTCGTAGAGTGCTTCATGTAGCTCAAAAGCACGGACCGGCTTGGGTAAGTAGCCAACGATGCCTGCTTCATAGACCTGATTACCGTGACCCCGCTGCGTAACGGAGGTGAGCGTGATGAGATTGGTGCCTTGAAGATTTTCGGATGATTTCACGCGCCGGGCAATTTCAAGACCGTCGATGCCTGGAAGCTGCAGATCAAGCAACACAGTATCAAATGGTGCACCTTCTTGGTGAGCCCGTTCTAAGGTCTGGAGACCTTCTTTACCACTGGCCGCGCTGCCTGTGGAAATACCCCAACTTTGTAGAAGCTCAGTAAGTAGGCTTCGAGTATTTTCGTCGCCGTCTATAATGAGAATCCTATGACGGTCGAGCTTTAACTCGGCTGATGATAGACCTTGTCCAGAGCCGATTTGTTTTTGAAGCCGGGTGGTAAACCAGAAGGTACTTCCGGTTCCTATTTCGCTTTTCACCCCGATGGTACCACCCATCAGTTCTGAGAGTTGGCGGCTGATGGCCAGCCCCAATCCAGTTCCGCCATGCTGCCGGGTGTAGCTACCGTCCACTTGAACAAATGATTGGAAGAGCTTGTCTTGGTTTTCCTGGCTAATACCCACGCCGCTATCAACAACACCAAAATACACCAACGCATCGTTGTCGGACTCTTCCCGGATACTAACCTCAATGCGAACGGATCCTTCATCGGTAAATTTAATCGCGTTACCTAAGAGGTTCGTGAGAATCTGACGGAGTCTACCGGGATCTCCATTGAGGGCAGTCGGAACAGTTGGAGCAATATCGACTTCTAAGAGTAAGCCTTTTGGGCGTGCTTGATTGCTTAGCAGTTCAGTTACGTCATCAACGGTTCGCTTAAGGTCAAAGTCGATGGATTGTAGGTTAAGTTTACCGGCTTCAATTTTTGACCAATCTAAGATGTCATCAATGATGGTCAGCAGTGCGTCTCCGGAGCGACGTATGGTTTCGATGAAGCGACGTTGCCTTTCCGATAACTCTGTTCGCAATAAGAGGTCGGTCATGCCAATCACGCCGTTCATGGGCGTTCTAATTTCGTGACTCATACTTGCGAGGAAGAGGCTCTTGGCTTCTACGGCCAACTCAGCTTTTTCTCTCGCTTGAACGAGTTGCGCTTCTACAGCCCTGCGCTCTTCAATCTGACCTTTAAGCTCAACGACTTGTTCATCAATCTGTTGACGTAGGCTTAGTTTTTCGAGAGCACGGTTGACGGCAGCTCGGACGAGGGCCAAGTCGTTGAATGGCTTTGAGATGTAGTCGAATGCTCCAAGGTGAAGTGCGCGGGCAACAACTTCCATGGTTGCGTGACCGGTGACGACGATGACTTCTGTATCAGGGTATGCCTGCTTGATGGAGCGAGTTAACTCAAGCCCGTTTTGATCCGGGAGTTCAACGTCTGTGAGAACGACATCCACGGGATTGCTTGCGAGCATATCCATTGCGCTCTCAGCATCAGCGGCTACGAGCACTTGGTGACCGTCTCTCCGGATTGTTCGTTCCAGAAGAATACGTATGTCGAGATAGTCATCTACAACGAGGATTCTGCTTCCTAAAGCACTCCCCGGTTGCGAAATTCCTGCCATCCTAACGCCCCATTCACGTGAAGTTTTATGCTATCGGATTCCCTAGATGGGTGCACGAGACGGGAGTATTTTTGCACGGGGCCCTAGATGGCTGATGTGGGTATATGTATGCCGCTTAGATAAGTTTTAATCTTCCAGGTAGGTATAACCGTTGAGCCCCTGATTGTAGCGGTGCATGATTTCCGCAGACTCTTGGATGCTGAGCTTATTCTCTCGAACAGCTTTTTCAGCCGCTTTACGTGTGGTT